>NZ_JBISAI010000007.1:0-12640 GCF_044391605.1 Kitasatospora sp. NPDC018619 | reverse complement strand
GGGGGGCGTGGGGGGGCTGGGGGGCCCCCGGCCCCCCCCCCCGCCCGCCCCCGGGGGGCCGCCCCCGGGGGGGGGGGGCCCCGCCCCCCCCGCGGGGGGGGGCCCCCCCCCGGGGGGGCCCCCCCCGCGGCATGACCGGCGGCCCCGACGAGGCCGGGGACCTAGGTCTGCGGGCCCGGGCCCGGGGCGGCCGCAGGCGGACGCGGAGCCTGCGGCGGCGGCGGTAGTTTGGCGGTATGCCCAGCACCACCGGAGACCACCGGGCCCACCACGGCCCCCTGCCCGCCTGCGAACCGTGCCTGGCCGGGATCGAGGCCGTCAGCCAGGCGCTGCTCGCCATGAGCCGGCACCTGGAGGTCCGCGAGGTGCTGCGCCGCATCACCGCCTCCGCCCGCGGCCTGCTCGGCGCCGAGTACGCGGCCCTGGGCGTGCCCGACGACCACGGGGGCTTCGCCCAGTTCGTCGTCGACGGCGTCACCGACGAGCAGTGGCGGGCGATCGGCCCGCTGCCCCGCCAGCACGGCGTGCTCGCCGAGATGCTGCACGAGACCGGCCCCACGCGCCTGTCCGACGTCCGCAGGGCACCCGCCTTCGAGGGGTGGCCCGCGGCGCACCCCGACATGGACGCCTTCCTGGGCATGCCGATCCTGGACACCGACGCGGCCGAGGACGAGCCGCAGGTGATGGGCGTCATCTTCCTCGCCAACAAGCGCGGCGGCGGCCTCTTCACCGACCACGACGAGGAACTGCTGCGGATCCTCGCCGCGCACGCCGCCCTCGCCCTGTCCAACGCCCGGCTGTACGAGCGCAGCCGGGAGCTGACGCTGGCCGGCGAGCGGGCCCGGATCGCCCACGACCTGCACGACGCCGTCTCGCAGAAGCTCTTCTCGCTCCGGCTCACCGCCAAGGCGGCCGCCAAGCTCGTCGACCGCGACCCGGACCGGGCGCGCGCCGAGCTCGCCGAGGTCGCCCGGCTGGCCGCCGAGGCCGCCGACGAGCTGCGCGCGGTCGTCGTGGAACTGCGCCCTGCCGCCCTGGAGGAGGACGGGCTCAGCGCCACTCTCGCCTCACAGGTACAGGTCCTGGACCGGGCGCACACCGCCGACGTCGCCTTCGCCGCCGACGGAGTCCGGGCGCTCCCGCCCGCCCAGGAGGCGGCGCTGCTGAGAGTCGCCCAGGAGGCGCTGCACAACGCGCTGCGCCACGCCGGCGCCCGCCGGGTCACCGTCAGCCTGGCCGGGACGCCGGCGCGCGGGGCGGTGCTGCGGGTGCACGACGACGGGCGCGGCTTCGACCCGGAGTCCGTCCGGCGAGCCGGCCGCCACCTCGGCCTGGCCTCGATGCGCGACCGCGCGGCCGCCGTCGGCGGCACGCTCACCCTGGAGTCGGCCCCCGGTCGGGGGACGCTCGTCGAGATGGAGGTCCCCGGTGCCTGAGAGCACACCGTCGATCCGTGTCCTGCTGGTCGACGACCACCAGGTGGTTCGGCGCGGGCTGCGCACCTTCCTGGAGGTCCAGGACGACATCGAGGTGGTCGGGGAGGCCGCCGACGGGGCGGAAGGTGTGGAGCGGGCGCGTGAACTCGACCCGGACGTCGTCTTGATGGACCTCAAGATGCCCGGGGCCGACGGCATCGAGGCGCTGCGCACGCTCAAGGGCGAGGGCAGCCGGGCCCGGATCCTGATCGTCACCAGCTTCACCGAGCACCGCACGATGGTCCCCGCACTGCGGGCCGGCGCAGCCGGGTACGTCTACAAGGACGTGGACCCGGAGGCTCTGGCCGGGGCGATCCGTTCGGTGCACGCCGGTCACGTCCTGCTCCAGCCCGAGCTGGCCGAGGCCCTGCTCTCCGACGAGGGCCCGCGTGCTCCCCAGGGCCGCGGCGGCACGCTCACCGAGCGCGAGCGCGAGGTGCTCGGCCACATCGCCGACGGCCGCTCCAACCGGGAGATCGCCCGCAGTCTGCACCTCTCGGAGAAGACGGTGAAGACCCACGTGTCCAACATCCTCATGAAGCTGGACCTGGCCGACCGCACCCAGGCGGCGCTCTGGGCCGTCCGGCACGGCGAGGCGCGCGAGGGGTAGCCGCCGGGGGGCGCGGGCAGGTGGTGCGGACGCCGTGCCGATCGGCAGGTTTACGGCGGCGGTAGGCGTCAAACGGCCGCCCGGCATGTGTCTTTCGGCAGGGTCAGCCCGAATTGGAGTGATGTCCCGTCAGTCACCCATGCCAGGCTGAGCATCGACACCGATCCCGAGGGAGGGCCGGATGAATGCGACACTCAGTGAGTGTGGGTTCGGCGTGCTGGTCCACGAGGCCGAGTTGAGATGCAGCCTGTTCGACGAAGCTGCCGCCCCCGTGCCGCGGCCTCAACCGCTCACGGCTGGCGGAGGCCGAGAGCCGGAGTCGCACGGACCGCTGCCCGGGCGTCAGGAGCCGGGCACGGGTCGAGACAGGGACGCCTATGGGCCGGAGCTGTTGAGGCGCCGGCTCCGGATGCGTCGCTGGCAGTTCAACCTGGCGCGGGAGCGTGAGCTGATCCCCGAGCCGGACCTCGACAACGGCATGTGGTCGGCTCTCGTTGAGGCACAGCTGAACGCCCGTGCGGAGGAGATCGTCCTCACGCTGGGCGCCGTGCCACCGGTGGGGGCAGCCAAGGCGGCCACGGTACTGAGCCACACCACCGGTCTGCCGGTGATCGCCGAGGACGTCAGGCGGCTCGCCGCCGCGGGGGAGCTGCACCCCTGCAGCGGATTCCGAGGCTGGCCGACGTACAGCAGGGAGGCGTTGGCCGCCGTTCCGGACGTCGCGGTGGAACAGGCTGTCGCGGAGCGCATGCGCAAGGCCGCGGCTACGGCACAGGCTGCGGCCGCGGCGCTGGAGCAGCGGTTGTCCGCCGACGTCTCGGGGCGGCCCCAGTGCGGACTGGCGTCCGGGCCGGGGCCGACCGGCCCGGACGCCGGGCCCGATGGCAGACGGGCGGGCGCCGAGGTGACGGTGGTTGCCGCTACCACCGGGGCCCAGCACCTCTCAGCGGTCGTCTCGCTCGTCGACGAGGGCGTTGTAAGCGGCTACCTGGGCGCGCCGGGCAGTGCGCCTCAGCGGCGCCAGGGCGGACTGGCGGGCGGCCATCTCCGAGGCGCTGACGGCGGCGCCGTGCCCGCCGGAGGCGATCGCGAGGAGGGCGGACACCTGACGGGCCGACTCCAGGACTCGGACGGCCCGGGGCGGGTAGCCGGGGGCGAGGAGCTCGCTGTGACCGCGCCGACGGTAGGCGTCGAGGGCCCGCATGGCCTCGGGGCCGGCGCCGGCCACGTCGAGCCGGGTGAGCATGACGGTCGCCTCCCGCAGGCCGTCCGCCAGCTCACGCTCGGCCTCGTGCAGGGACGGCACGTCCGCCGGCGGTGTGTCGTTGACCTCATGGCAGCGCCACAGCACGGTGGCCGAGCGATCTCCGACCGGGCCGTACACCTCCACCTCCGGAACAAGCCCGAGCGGTGTGCCCACGGCCAGGACGGCCTCGCCCGTACTCATGGCGAGCTCGTTGAACGCATGCGGGCCGGTAAGACCGAGCGGATGCCCGGCTGAGGGAAGTGCGAGACGCAGGCCCTTGACGCCGAGCACCCGCAGCCGCCCGAGTGCCCAGGTCAGCCCGTGCTGGTCCTCGGGCCCGTCACCAGGCAGACCAGTGACCCTGTGGAGCTCATCCGCGCCCAGGACGGCCGCGGCTGCGTCGTCCGGCGGCACCAGCCTCGCCAGCAGGGCGTTGCCCCAGGCGGTGAGCCGCCCCGAACGGGGCTCTTCGTACGGATTGTCGGCAGGAGTCGCGAGCATCCGGCCAGCCTACGGAATCGGCGGTCATCCGCGTGGCGTAGGTTTGCCCATGCGTGTGCGGCGCACCCACCCCGTGCCCACCGGCTGCCGGAGTAGGCTCGCCGCCCGCACCGACGGCCGAGAATCTTGTTTTTTGGGGAAGGCATAGGCATGAGCGACGTGCTGGAGCTGGTGGACGTATCCGTGGTCCGGGAGGGGCGCGCGCTGGTCGACCAGGTCTCGTGGTCCATCTCCGAGGGCGAGCGTTGGGTCATCCTGGGCCCGAACGGCGCCGGCAAGACCACGCTGTTGCAGATCGCCTCCTCGTACCTCTTCCCGACCTCGGGCAAGGTCACGGTGCTGGGGGAGAAGCTCGGCGAGATCGACGTGTTCGAGCTGCGCTCCCGTATCGGCCTGGCCGGCGCCGCCATGTTCGACAAGCTTCCGGCCGAGCAGACCGTGCTGCAGACCGTCCTCACCGCGGCGTACGGCATGACGGTCACCTGGCAGGAGATCTACGAGCAGTCGGACGAGGGCCGTGCGCTCGCCCTGCTCGACCGCCTCGGCATGGCCAACCTCACCGACCGTAAGTTCGGCACCCTCTCCGAGGGCGAACGTAAGCGCACCCTGATCGCACGCGCCCTGATGACCGACCCCGAGCTGTTGCTCCTCGACGAGCCCGCCGCTGGCCTGGACCTCGGCGGCCGCGAGGACCTGGTCCGCCGCCTGGGCGCGCTCGCCCAGGACGAGTTCGCCCCGGCGATGGCGATGGTCACCCACCACGTCGAGGAGATCGCGCCGGGCTTCACCCACGTCCTGATGATCCGCCAGGGGAAGGTGCTCACGGCCGGCCCGATCGACACCGAGCTGACCGCCCGCAACCTCTCCAAGTGCTTCGGCCTGCCGCTGACCCTGGAGCGGCACGGAGACCGCTGGTCGGCCCAGGGACTGCCGCTCGGCTGAGGCCCCGTCTGTCCGCCCGACCGGAAGGCCGTCGGGAACCGGTCGCACGCGCGACCGGTTTCCGCCCCTCGACCTGCGGGAACTGTCCGCCTCGTAGGCCTTCGCTCCCTAGGATGGACACGTGGACAGCTGGATCTGGTGGCTCCTGGCCGCCGCAGGGCTCGGCATACCGCTGGTGCTCACCGCGATGCCGGAGTTCGCCATGTTCGCGGTCGGGGCGCTGGCCGCCTCGGGTGTTGCCGCACTGGGCGGGGGCGCGGTCCTGCAGACCCTGACCTTCGTCCTCGTCTCGGCCGCCCTGGTGGTCTTCGTCCGGCCGATCGCCTACCGGCAGCTCCGGACCGGCCCGCAGGTCAAGATGGGCATCGAGGCGCTCCAGGGCGCCACCGCGGTCGTCGCGGAAACCGTCGACGGGGAGGGCGGGAGGATCAAGCTGAAGGGCGAGATCTGGTCGGCCCGGGCGCTCCACCCGGACCAGGTGTACCAGCCGGGGCAGCAGGTCGACGTCGTCGAAATCCAGGGCGCGACCGCCCTGGTCGTCTAGGGGAGAGTCCGTGGAACCCGTCCTTATCGTTTTGGTCGTCCTGGTCGTGGTGGCCTTCATCGCGCTGATCAAGACGATCCAGGTCATCCCGCAGGCCAGCGCCGCGATCGTGGAGCGCTTCGGCCGCTACACCCGGACGCTCAACGCTGGGCTGAACATCGTCGTCCCGTTCATCGACCGCGTGCGGAACCGGATCGACCTGCGCGAGCAGGTCGTGCCGTTCCCGCCGCAGCCGGTGATCACCCAGGACAACCTGGTCGTCAACATCGACACCGTCATCTACTACCAGGTGACCGACCCCCGGGCCGCTACTTACGAGGTCGCCAGCTACATCCAGGCGATCGAGCAGCTGACCGTCACCACGCTGCGCAACATCATCGGCTCGATGGACCTGGAGTCCACCCTGACTTCGCGCGAGGTAATCAACGCCGGCCTGCGCGGCGTCCTGGACGAGGCCACCGGCAAGTGGGGCATCCGGGTCAACCGCGTCGAGCTGAAGGCGATCGAGCCGCCGACCTCCATCCAGGACTCGATGGAGAAGCAGATGCGCGCCGACCGCGACAAGCGCGCCGCGATCCTCACCGCCGAGGGCCAGCGCCAGGCGCAGATCCTCAAGGCCGAGGGTGAGAAGCAGGCCGAGGTGCTCAAGGCCGAGGGTGAGGCGCAGGCCGCGGTCCTGCGCGCCGACGGTGAGGCGGCCGCGATCCGGACGGTCTTCGAGGCCATCCACGACGGCGACGCCGACCAGAAGCTGCTCGCCTACCAGTACCTCCAGACGCTGCCCGAGCTGGCCAAGGGCGACTCCAACAAGCTCTGGATCATCCCCAGCGAGGTCGGTGACGCGCTCAAGGGCCTCGGCGGCGCCTTCACCGGCCTGACCGGCAACGGCGGGGCCAACGGCGGCGCCGTCGCCGCGCCGAGTGTCCCGCAGACGACCCCGGCGGCCACCCAGGTGCCGCTGGACCCGGCCTCCGGCCCGCGGCCGGTGGACACCGAGAAGGGCGCCGCCCGCCCCCGGGTGGACCCGTCCCGGGAGTACCCGAAGATCGACCCGGAGTGACCGCTCCAACCGCGCTCCGTCGAGGGCCCGCCGCCGGGAGGCTGCGGGCCCTCGGCCTTCCCGCGGCGGTTCCGGAGCGACGGCGGCAGGGTGACGTGCGTCCCGAATCGTGGGCGGGTCTGGTCGGCCCGCGGGCCCGTCCGGCATGATCCCCTCGGACAGGACCGAGAGGAGAGGTGACCCATGACGCTCTGGGAGTCGATCGCCGTCCTGGTGGCCGGCGTCGGCGCCGGGATGATCAACGTCATCGTCGGGTCCGGAACGCTGATCACATTCCCGGTCCTGCTCGCCGTCGGCCTCCCACCGGTCACCGCCAACGTGTCCAACTCCTTCGGCCTGGTGCCCGGTTCGCTCAGCGGCGTGATCGGGTACCGCCGCGAACTGGCCGACCAGAGCCGCCGGGTGCTGCGTCTGGGCATCGCCTCGGTGCTCGGCGGGCTGCTCGGTGCACTGCTGCTGATCAAGCTGCCGAGCGGAGCCTTCGACGCGATCGTCCCGGTGCTGATCCTGCTCGCACTCGTCCTGGTGGTGGTCCAGCCCCGGGTGGCCAAGGCCGTCGCCGCCCGCCGCCGCCCCGGCGGCGATCCGGACGGCAGCCCGGTGCTGCTGGTCGGGGTGTTCCTGACCGGCATCTACGGCGGCTACTTCGGCGCCGCCCAGGGCGTGCTGCTGATGGCGCTGATGGGCATGCTGCTGCAGGAGGACCTCCAGCGGATCAACGCGGTGAAGAACGCCCTGGCGATGGTCGTCAACGCCGTCGCCGCGCTCTTCTTCCTCTTCACCTCGACCGTGAACTGGGCCGCCGCCGGGCTGATCGCGGCGGGCTCGCTGGTCGGCGGCCTGGTGGGCGCGAAGGTCGGCCGCCGCCTGCCGCCGACCGCGCTGCGCGGTGTCATCGTCGTGGTCGGGCTCGTGGCCGTCACCAAGCTGCTGTTGAGTTGAACGGCTGTCTGATCGTCAGGCTGTCGGGCCGTCGGAACACCCGGACATCGGAGGAGTACGCCATGGCCCTGGAGATGCGGACGAGCTGCGAGCGCTGCGAGGTGTCGCTGACCGCGGACGGCCACGCCTCGATATGTTCCTACGAGTGCACCTTCTGCCCGGACTGCACCGAGGCCATGGCCGGCAGCTGCCCCAACTGCGGCGGCGAGCTGGTGGTCCGTCCGCGTCGGAAGGCGGCCTGACAGCGGAAGCCCGGACCGAACCCACCAGGAGCGCGGCGATGAGCAGCAGGGCACGGCTGAACGAGGACGAGATCACGGCGGCCCTGGCGGCGCTGCCCCGGTGGACGCGGGAGGGCGACAGCATCGTCCGGACCGCCGAGGCTCCGGGCTTCCCGGCGGCGGTCCGGGTCGTCGTCGCCGTTGCCGAGCACGCCGAGGCGCTCGACCACCACCCCGACATCGACATCCGCTGGCGCACCCTGCGCTTCGTGCTCTCCACCCACAGTGCCGGCGGCCTCACCGGCCTGGACTTCACCCTCGCCGCCCGGATCGACCAGGAGCTGAGCGCAGAGTCGGCGGCCTGACGCCGGGTGGGCGGACGCCGGGGCAGCCCCCGCCCACGGGCGTGAGATGCTGACTGCCGCATCGGCAGGCGGGCGGCAGTGGAGGGACGGAACGGATGGCGCAGGAGCCCTTCGGAGACGCCCACTCCCAGCACACGTGGCCGTCGCAGGGCCACCCGGACCAGCAGTACTCCGGGTACGAGGGGTACTCCGTGCCGCAGCAGGCTTCGCAGTGGCAGCCGCAGCCGGGCTACGGCTCGGCCGGGCACGGGCAGCAGCCGCCGTTCGGCCAGGACGGCTACGGGCACAGCGGTGACGAGCAGGCCGGTTCCGGTTCCGGTGCCGGCCAGGACGGCTACGGGTACGCCGGGGACGGGTACGCCGGGACCAGCTACGCCGCGAACGGGTACGGCGAGAACGGCTACGCGGGGAACGGGTACGGCCAGGGCGGCCACGGCCTGACCGGCTACGTCGAGGGTGCCTACGTCCAGAGCCCGTACGGCGGCCAGGAGCAGTACCAGCCGTACCCGCAGGACCAGCCCTACGTGCCGTACGCGGCGCCCTCGCAGCCCGCCGAGGAGCCGCTGTACGTCCCGGCGGGCGCGGAGTACTCGGCGGACGGCTACGTGCACCTGGACGAGGTCGAGCCGGCGTCCGCCCCCGTCCCGGAGCCGTCCGCGGAGACCCCTCCGACGCAGGGATCCGAGCCGCAGACCGGGCCCGGCGGGCGGTCGAGGGCCGCCGGGCGGCGCGCGGCCGGGGGCGGTAAGGGCTCCTCGGAGGCCTTGGGCTCCTCGCTCTCCGCCAGGGCCCGGAAGGCCGCCGACGTGGTGCTGACCGGGGAGCACGTCCCTAGCCGCAAGGCCCTGCTGATGCGGACCGGCGCCGGGGTGGCGGCCCTGGGGGTGCTGGTGGCCGCCGGGCTGATGGTCGGCGGCGAGGGCGGCGGCAGCGCGGCGGCGAGCAGCGGCGGCGAGCCGGGCTTCGCGGTGGCGCACACCCGGGCATGGGCCGCGCAGCCCGCCGCGGCCGCCGCGGCCGGGGGCGACGACACGCTGATCGGCAGCTGGCTGCTCGCCGACGCGGTGGTCCGGGCCGACGGCACCGGGGTGCACGCCTACGACCGGGCGGGCGGCAAGCCGGCCTGGTCGGTGGAGCCGCCGGCCGCCGGGGCCGTCCCGTGCGGGCTGTCGGCGGGGGTGAACCAGGCCGGCCTGGGCGCGGCGCTGTTCCGTCCGCAGGCCGACCCGAAGAGCCCTTGCACGCTGGTGGTCGCGGTGGACACCAAGACCGGCCGGACCGCCTGGACCAAGAGTCTCTCGGACGCCAAGAGCGCGTACGCGGCCCGGGTCGGCGTGACCGAGGACAAGGTGGTCGCCGTCGGCGACGACCGGGCCCTGGCCTGGGAGTCCGCGGACGGCAAGGACGTCTGGCAGTACACCGGGCAGGGCAGGTTCTGCACGCTGTCCGGCGGCGTCAGCGGCAAAACCGTGTTCGTCGCCTCCACCTGCGCCGATTCGACCCCAGCGGACCAGGCCGTCGCGCTGAACACCGCGGACGGCAAGGTCGGCTGGTGGCGGGGCCTGAACAACCGGCCGAAGACGGTGACGGTGCTGTCGGCCGAGCCGTCCGTGGTGCTCACCACGGGCCAGAAGCCCGAGGACGACCGGGTCCTCGCCTGGGGCACGGGCGGTGACCCGGCAGCCGAGATCCCGGTGGTCGCCGACGGCGGTCGGCTGGACGTCGGCCACGGTACGTTTTCGGCCACTCCGGGCGCGTACTTCGAGGGCCGCACGATGGTCACCACCCTGACTCCGCAGAACGGCGGGGGACCGGTGGAGGCGGTCGGCTACGACCTGGACACCGGCAAGCAGCGCTGGAAGGCGCCCACCGCCGCCAAGGGTGCCGTCCGGGCGGTCGGCATCGACGGCGGCTCGCTGGTGCTCGCCGCCGACGAACGCCGTGACCAGCCCGCCCGGCTGAGCCGGTTCCCGCTGGCGGGCGGCCGGGAGGCGACCGGGGGCGACTTCCCGGTCGGCACCGGTTCGCTGCTGGTCTCCGGACGGGTGCTCATCGGCGGCGGCCAGGTGGTCGTGGTGCCCGAGCACGCGACCAACTACGGCACGGCGGCGGGGTACCGGGCGAAGAATTGACGCCCTCCGCCCGTCCCCCCGGGCGTCTCCGCCTGACGGGGGTGCCGCCCGGAAACCCACCCCTGCCGTCCGTACGCCGCCTCAGGCCGCGGTGACGGGCCGACCCGGAACGGCCGGCAGCCAGTCGGCGAGGTCCCGGACCTCCGAGCCGCGCAGCCCGAGCGCCAGCATCAGACTGGCCTGCGGCGTCGGCACGAACGGACGCCGCAAGAGCGTCATCCCGGCCTGCTCCGGGGTGCGGTCCGCCTTGCGCTGGTTGTCCTCCGCGCACGCGGCCACGGTGTTCATCCAGCTGTCGGCGCCCCCGCGCGACCTGGGCTGGAGGTGGTCCACCGTGGTGGCCCGCCGCCCGCAGTACGCGCACAGGTGCTGGTCCCTGGCCAGGACGCCCCGCCGCGACCACGGAGCCTGTTGTCGGAACGGCACCCGTACGTACCGTTGCAGTCTGATCACCCGTGGCACCGGGACGGCCACACCCGTTCCCCGGATCGAGCGCAGCGGATGCGCCTGCTCCACCACCGCCTTGTCCTGGAGCACCAGGACGACGGCGCGCTGGAGCGACACCGTCGTCAGGGGCTCGTAGCTCGCGTTCAGAACCAGCGTGTTGCGCACTCGGCACACCCTTCCCGCGGGCGTGCCACGGCGGCACGACCGTCTCCCCACACGTCACTGCCGCCGCACGGCGGTGGAACCACTCTGAATGGGCCCGTAGCCGTCGAACAACGGAATTTCCGGTGTCGGGGAGGGGCCCGGGAAGGCCGCCTGCCCGACCGCGCTGGGCGCCTCGGGGGAAACTCGCTGGCCGGAACCGCGTAGGCTCTATCAGGCTGGAGTCGTTCCACCCCGGGCCCGACCGAACCGGGCCGGCACAGGGCGGACGCCCGATCGAAGGAGAAGCGTGACCGTGACGGACATCGTCGACGAGCTGCAGTGGCGCGGGCTGATCGCCCTGTCCACTGACGAGGACGCACTGCGCAAGGCGTTCGCGGACGGCCCGGTCACCTTCTATTGCGGCTTCGACCCGACGGCCCCCAGCCTGCACCTGGGCAACCTGGTGCAGATCCTCACCATGCGCCGCATCCAGCAGGCGGGGAACCTCCCGCTCGGCCTGGTCGGCGGCGCCACGGGCCTGATCGGGGACCCGAAGCCCACCGCCGAGCGCGTGCTCAACGACCCCGAGACGGTGGCCGGCTGGGTCGAGCGCCTGCGCGGCCAGATCTCGCGCTTCCTCGACTTCGAGGGCCCGTACGCGGCCCGCATGGTCAACAACCTGGACTGGACGTCCGGGATGTCGGCGATCAGCCTGCTGCGTGACGTGGGCAAGTACTTCCGGGTCAACAACATGATCGCCAAGGAGGCCGTCGCCCGACGGCTCAACTCCGACGCGGGCATCAGCTACACCGAGTTCAGCTACCAGATCCTCCAGGGCATGGACTACCTGGAGCTGAACCGCCGCTACGGCTGCGCCCTGCAGACCGGCGGCAGCGACCAGTGGGGCAACCTGACCGCCGGCACGGACCTGATCCGCAAGGCCGACGGCAAGTCCGTCCACGCGCTGGCCACGCCGCTGATCGTCAAGGCCGACGGCACCAAGTTCGGCAAGACCGAGTCCGGCACGGTCTGGCTCGACCCCGAGCTGACCACCCCGTACGCCTTCTACCAGTTCTGGCTGAACGCGGACGACCGGGACATCCCCACCTTCCTGCGGATCTTCAGCTTCCGCTCGAAGGAGGAGATCGAGGAGCTGGAGCGCGAGACCGCCGAGCGTCCCGCGGCCCGCCTCGCCCAGCGCGCCCTCGCCGAGGAGCTCACCACGCTGGTGCACGGCGCGGAGCAGTACGAGCGTGCGGTCGCCGCGTCCAAGGCGCTGTTCGGCCAGGGCGACCTCGCCGACCTGGAGGCGCCGACCCTGGCCGCCGCCCTGGCCGAGGTCCCGAAGGCCGAGGTCTCCGAGCTCCAGACGGTGGTCGACCTGCTGGTCGCCGTCGGACTGTCGCCGAGCCGTTCGGCCGCCCGCCGGACGATCAAGGAGGGCGGGGCCTACCTCAACAACGTCAAGGTGACGGACGAGGAGGCGGCGCCGACCGAGGCCGACCTGCTGCACGGCCGCTGGCTCGTGCTGCGGCGCGGCAAGCGGAACCTGGCGGCGGCGGAGCTGGTCGCCGGCTGAGCCCGACCGAAACACACCTGCTCTGAGCTGCGGCTTTGAGCCCCGAGGGCCGGATCTGGACAGATCCGGCCCTCGACGTTTGACGACGTCGTCCGGGTGGCCTAGTGTTGAACGAGTCGCTGGAGCGGACACCCCACTCAGCAAGACCCACTCTCACGCCCTGGTCCCCATGAAAATGGGTCCCTTGGCGTTCCCGTCGGCGGGTGAGCGTGAATTTCGAGTGACACTCGGAATGCGCTAATGTGGTGGACGTCGCGAAAGCGGCCCCGACCAGTTCGGGAAGTCGGAATGAAGGAAACTCCGGAAAACGGAGCGGAAAGCGTCTGATAAACTGGGAACACGAAAGAACGAAGCCCGGAGGGCCTGCCGGAAGGCGGCGCGAAGGAAGCGTCCGTTCCTTGAGAACTCAACAGCGTGCCAAAAGTCAACGCC
>NZ_JBISAI010000006.1:375852-401452 GCF_044391605.1 Kitasatospora sp. NPDC018619 | reverse complement strand
GGGGTGCAGCCGCCGCCACCGGTGGAGACCGTCCAGGTGAAGCTCGTGGAGGCCGACTTGCCCGCCGCGTCCGTCACCGTGACGGTGACGTTGGACGTGCCCGCCGTGGAGGCGGTACCGGTGATCGCACCGGTCGAGGAGTTGATCGACAGACCGGCCGGCAGGCCCGTCGCGGCGTACGACAGCGGGGCCGTACCGCCGGAGGCCTTGATCACCAGGTTGACCGCGCCGCCGACGGCGGTGGACTGGTTGCCCGGGTTGGTGACGGTGACGCCGCCCGGGTTGGGCGCGGTGCCGACGTTGACGCCCGCCCAGGCGGTGCCGACCGCCGTCAGCTCGGCGCTGCCGGCGCCGTACAGGTCGGTGGCCGCCTTCTCCGTCGCGGTGCGCGCCGCGGCGTAGTTGGTGGTGGAGGTCATGTAGGTGGTCAGCGCGCGGTACCAGATGGCCGCGGCCTTGTCCCGGCCGATGCCGGTGACCGCGATGTTGCCCTGGGTCGGCGAGTCGTAGCTGACGCCGTTGACGACCTTCGCGCCGCTGCCCTCGGCCAGCAGGTAGAAGAAGTGGTTGGCGACACCGGACGAGTAGTGGACGTCCTTGTTGCCGACGGTGGAGGACCAGTAGTCGGCGGAGGCGCCGTCCTTGGACGGCTTGTCCATGTAGCGCAGCGGCGTGCCGTTGCCGTTGATGTCGATCAGCTCGCCGATCAGGTAGTCGGGGTTGTCCGCCGGGATGTTGGCGGAGAACTCGACCATGGTGCCGAAGATGTCCGAGGTGGCCTCGTTGAGGCCGCCGGACTCGCCGGAGTAGTTCAGGTTGGCGGTGGCCGAGGTGACGCCGTGGCTCATCTCGTGGCCCGCGACGTCCAGTTCGGTCAGCGGCGCGGTGTTGTTGGCGCCGTCGCCGTACGACATGCAGAAGCAGGAGTCGTCCCAGAACGCGTTCACGTAGTTGTTGCCGTAGTGCACGCGGCTGTAGGCGCCGACGCCGTCGTTGCGGATGCCGCTGCGGCCGAAGGTGTTCTTGTAGAAGTCCCAGGTGGCCGCGACGCCGAAGTGGGCGTCCACCGCGGCGGACTCGCCGTTGTTGACGGTGCCGTCGCCCCAGGTGTCGGTGGACTTGCTGTAGAGCGTGCCGGTGCCCGAGGACCCGTGGTTCAGGTTGGTGGTGTAGCCGCCGCCGCGGGCGGCGTCCTTCATCTGGTAGGTCGACCCCGACTGGGTGGTGCCGATGGTGACGTTGCCGACGAAGACGCCCTTGCCGGAGCCGGTCTCGATGCCGTCCCACTGCTGGATGACCTCGCCGCTGGTGGCGTCGGTGACGACGTGCATCTTGCTCGGGGTGCCGTCGGACTTGGTCGAGGAGACGACGGTCTCCCAGGCCAGCCGGGCGTTGTTGTCGGCGGCCCAGACCACCAGGCGCGGCGCGGTCTCGACCGCGGTGCCCTGCTGGGCGGCGAGGGCGGCGTTCTGCGCGGCCGGGGCGGCCAGCTTCGGCGTGGTGCCCACACCGTTCAGCGAGGCGGTGCTGGCCCGGTCGACGCTCTTCGTCGCGCCGGTGGGCGCCTGGTGCACCACCAGGTCCCCGCCCAGGACGGGCAGCCCGTTGAGGGTGCGCTCGTACCGCAGGTGGCGGGTGCCGTCCGCGTCCTGGATGACGTCCTTGGTGACCAGCTGCTCGGAGCCGCTCAGGCCCAGGCTCTGGGCGATGGAGGCGGTCTGCTGGTTCGCCACGGAGATCAGCTGGGCGCGGCTCGCCTGCTGGGCCGCGACGGCGGCCGGCGCGTCCGGGGTGGCCGCCTGCGCGATCACCGGTATGCCGGTGACCAGCAGCGCGGTGGAGGCGGCCATGACAACCGCCGCCTTCCGGGCGTGAGCGTAACGGGACATGCGGACTCCTTTTCCGACCGGCGCTGGGTCGCGCACGGTGGAGAGAAACCTGGGCCGCGGGGTCGCGGCGCAGTGGGGGCCCCCGCCGGGTGCGACGGGAGTGCGGATGCGGTGCTCACAACTCGTTCGCAGGGGTTGGGACGCGCTGCACCTGAACTGGAGCGGCGGTACCGGGGGGTGGGGCCCCCTCGTCTACAGCCGGGGGAATCGTGGCAGCAAACGAGCCGTTAATGACAGATGCATGCCACGGATTGGCCGATTCATTACCGAAACCGTATGCAGCGCGGTCCGCCGGTTGTGTTACCCCGTCATGACCTCGTGAACACGGTTTTCATACCCCTGGCAAAGTTCGATCACTATCGGCGGTCGATGACCAGCACTCAGAGCCCCTGCCGATGGCGGCGGGTGGCCGTCGTCCTCCGACGGGCCCGGCACCTCACAGTTCCGGCCGTGCCAGTGGCACTTTCCGGCCATTGTGTGTCCGGAGCGGAACCAATGGCTCCCGCACCGGAACCGGGCCCCGCCCCACCTGAACGGTGGTGCGGGGCCCGGGAGTTGCCGGGGAAGGCGGATCAGTGCTGGACGAACACCGCGACGGTCCGGCCCGGCACGGTGAAGGTGCCGGTCGCGGCGTCGAAGCCGGAGGTCCGCACCACGGCGTCCGCCCCGCCCGCCTGGACGGGGTGCAGCGCCTGGCCGGTGCCCCGCAGCGCCGGCACGGTCTGCGCCTGCGCCGTGGGCGTGGCGTTGAAGACCACCGTGATCCCCTTCTCCGCCCCCGGCAGTCCGGTGCCGTCCAGGTGCAGGGTGATCACCCCGGGCGTCTCACCGGCGGTGCCGGACAGCGGGTACGAGAGCCGCTGCTGGACGGCGGCCAGGGTCGGCAGCGAGAACAGCGGCGAGGACCGCTTGATCCGCAGGAAATCCTGGTACTGCGCCGTGGTCGCCCGGATGTCGGCCGCCCCCACCGTCAGCTTCGGGTTCGCCAGCAGGGACCGCGCGGCCGCCCACTGCTCCCGGTTGTCCTTCGCGGGCGGCAGGCCGCGGCCCCAGCCGTTGCCGTCGGCGGCGTCCCAGTGGATCGCGTTGAACCAGTCCCCCGAGTCGTAGGAGTTGGCGTCGAGCGACTTGGAGCGCAGCAGGTCGCTGCCGGCCTGGGCGAAGCCCGCGCCCTGGGTGAGCGCGGTGAGCGAGAGCCCGAGCGCCTGCATCCGGGCCCGGTCGGCGGGCGCGGTACCGGCCGGCAGCTTGTACGCGAGCGCGTCGAACAGGTCGGTGTTGTCGTGGGCGTCCACGTACTCCACCGCCTCGCCGGGCGCGGCCGCGTAGCCGGTCGGGGCGCCGTTGTAGTCGACCTGGGCGCCGGTGACCGTCCTGCCGGAGCTGTCGGTGAAGGAGTAGCCGGCCAGGTTGCCGGTCAGCCCGACCTTCAACTGGTCCATCCGGTGCAGCAGCCGGGCCTTCTGCTCCTCCGGGGTGCCGTTCGCGGCCGAGCCGTTCGGGTCGCTGTACAGGCCCGAGGCGAAGCCCTGCTGCTGGGCGGAGTCCAGCATGAAGTTGCCGCCGCGGGCGGCGTCCCGGATCCGGTCGTCGAAGGTGGCGATGCCGGTGCCGGCCATGGCGGCCTGGGTGGCCTGCTCGAACCGGGCGTTGTTCGCGACGACGCCGAAGTTCCAGCCCTCGCCGTACAGGAGGACGTTCTTCCCGTCCACGCCGTCCGAGTCCGGCGTCATCTTCCGCAGCGCCGCCTGCACGTCCAGCATGGTGGACTTCGGGTCCAGGCCCATCAGGTCGAAGCGGAAGCCGTCCACCTTGTACTCCCGGGCCCACAGCGTCACCGAGTCGACCACCAGCCGGTTCATCATGGCGTGCTCGGGCGCGGTGTCGGCGCAGCAGCTGTCCGTCGTCACCTTGCCGTTGGCGTCCAGCCGCTGGTAGTAGCCGGGAACGACCCGGTCCAGCACCGAGTGCTCGGCCTGGCCGCTGGCGGCGGTGTGGTTGTAGACCACGTCGAGCACCACCCGCAGCCCGGCGGCGTGCATCGCCTGCACCATCCGCCGGAACTGCACGGTCCGGGCCGTCCCGTTCGGGTCCGTCGCGTAGGAGCCCTCCGGGACGTTGTAGTGCAGCGGGTCGTAGCCCCAGTTGTAGGCGTCGTCGGCGGCCACGGCCGCCACGCACTCCTGCTGCGCCGGGCCGTCCGGCGGAAGGGACTTGAGGTCGCAGGCCGGCAGCTTCTGCGCGGCCCGGTCCTCCCGGACGGTGGCGATGTCGAAGGTCGGGAGCAGGTGGACCGTGGTCACCCCGGCCGCGGCGAGCTCCCGCAGGTGCCGCATCCCGGCCGAGTCCGACTCGGTGAAGGCCAGGTAGGTACCGCGCTCGGCGGCCGGGACGGTGGAGTCCTCCACCGAGAAGTCCCGGACGTGCAGCTCCTGGATCTGCTGCTGCCCGGGCGGTACGGGCTTCGGGCGGGCGTGGTCGTCCCAGCCCTTCGGCTTCAGCTCCCCGGCGTCCAGGTCGGCGACCAGGCTGCGCGCGGAGTCGGTGGACAGCGCCACCGAGTACGGGTCGGTGACGGTGTTGACCACCAGCTGCTGCACCGAGGGCGCCCAGACCTTCACCTGGTACAGGTAGTACCTGCCGTCCAGCTCCTTCCGGTCCCGGACGACCTCCCACACCCCGGTCTCGTCGTCCCGCTTGAGCGGCAGCGTCCTCGGGGTGCCCCCGGTGGCGCTGTCGAAGACCTGGACGGACACCTGCGGGGCGGTCGGCGCCCAGAGCGAGAGCGCCACCTTGCCGTCGTAGTACGCCGGTCCGAAGTCGACCCTGCCGGTGCGTCCGGCGTACAGGTCGTCCAGCACGCCCGGGACCTGCACCCCGGTGGCGGCCCGCACGGCGCCGCTGGGCAGGTGCTCGGTGAACAGCAGCTGGCTGCGCAGCGCCGCCGGGACGCGCGCGGCGTCCCGGGCGTCCACGGTGAAGGCCCGGTACCCGGCCAGGTGGGGGTACGCGGCCTTCTGGCCGTCGGTCAGCCCGCCGGCGACGGGGCTGAGGCGGATCCACCTGCCTTGCCTGGTCAGCGCGCCCTGGTCGGCGCGGATGCCGCCCTCGGGGTCGTAGACCAGCTGGGCGCTGGTGCCGCCGGCCAGGGCGTCGTCGCCCGCGCCGTAGTCCGCCGGGACGACGACGGTCCGCGCGTCGATCCACTGGGCCTTGGCGCTGCCGAGGTCCAGCTGCGAGGCGGCGGCCGGGTCCTGCGGCAGCAGGTAGCCCTCGCGGCCGCCGAGGATCCACACCTCCCTGCCGTGGACGGCGAAGTCCAGCGACTGGTCGGCGGGCAGGTCCTTGTCGTCGCCCCGGTGCAGGATGTAGCCGAGGCTGGTGGCCCCGGGGGCCAGCGGCACCTCGAAGACGGCGCCGAAGGCGTCGCGGCGGGCCGGCGCCAGCGGCTTGCCCCAGTCGGTCGGGGCGGCGGCACCGGTCCAGTCGTGCAGGCCCCAGCCGTCGTAGTCGCCGTCGGCCCGGCGGTAGTGGATGACGGCGGTGTCCGCGGGCTGGCTGTTCGGCGGGCCCGGGTTCGCGGTGCGCACCGCCGGGTCGCCCTGCCGCAGCCACACCTCGCCGGTGGCGCCGACGTCGAGGTGCCGGTCGGCGTCGACGTCCTTGACGCCGTCCTTCTCCACGACGAAGCCGACGTCGGAGGCACCGGGCTTGAGCCGCACGTACGCGAAGGCGCCGTACGCGTCCCGCCCGGTGAAGGCGTGCCCGGCCGGCCACACGGTGGCCTCGCCGTCGGCGAGGTCGCCCCAGGCGTAGAGGTTCCAGCCGTCGTAGTCGCCGTCCGGCCGGTTGTAGTGGACGACGGCGTACGGGCGGGAGCCCGCGGTGGGCCGGGGCGCGGGTGCGGGGGTGCCGGTGGTGAAGCTCGCGGTGGCGGAGCGCAGGTGGCCGCTGGAGTCCTGCACCACGGCCTTGTAGCGCACGACGGTGCCGGGGGCGACGCCGGCCAGGTCCTGCGTCACCGCGTACGTCCCGGTGTCGGCCGTGCCCAGGGTCCGCCAGGGCCCGTCGCCGATCCGGGCGGCGAAGCTGACCCGGTTGAAGCCGCCGCCCGTCGTGGCGCCGACCGTCACCAGGCCCGTCGAGCCGTCGGCGGGCGGCCGCACCGAGATCGGCGGGGCCGCCGCCACCGGTGCCAGCCGGGAGCCGGCCTTGAACACCACGGAGGAGAGCGCCGGCACGGTGACCGTCACCCTGCGGTCGGCGCCGCTGGTGAGCCGCTCCCCCGCCGCCGGGTAGATCCGGTCGAAGCCCGCTCCGGCCGAGAAGGTGTCCAGGGTGACGGTCTTCGCCTCGGTGGCGTTGTTGACCGCGACCAGGTACTCGACCTGCTGGCCGGCGTCGATCCGGGAGAAGGCGTAGACGCCGGCGCCGTCGGCGGCGTACCGCTCGATCTGGGCGCCGTCGGCCAGGGCGGGGTTGTCCCGGCGCAGCTTCGCCAGCCCGGCGATGCCCCGGTAGAGCTCGCCGTCCTGCCCGTAGCGGTCGGCCGGGCCGGCCGGGCCGCCGAGCACCCGGTCGGCGTTGTAGGAGGCCGTGCGCGAGGCGAACACGTCCTGCCGGGCGTCCTTGTCGCCGCCCGCGCCGGTGAAGCCCTGCTCGTCGCCGTAGTAGACGACGGGCTGGCCGCGGGTGAGGAACTGGAGCTCGCCGGCGAGCCGGTCCTTGCGCAGCAGGGTCGCCTCGTCGGCGCCCGGGTTGTCGGCCAGCAGGAAGGAGCCGAAGCGGCCCATGTCGTGGTTGCCGAGGAAGGTCGGCAGCTCGTACGCGTCGGTGTCGGCGCTGGTGTAGCGGTAGTCCTGGCTGTAGACGTCGGCCAGGGCCTTCGCCGAGCCGCCCTGGGAGACGTAGGAGCGGGCCGCGCCCTGGAACGGGAAGTCCAGGGTGGCCTGGAGCCTGCCCTTGGTGACGTACGGCGACGTGACGGCCGGGTCTCCGGAGTAGACCTCGCCGAACATGAAGAAGCGCTTGTTGCCCTGCTTGGCGGCGAAGTCCTTGAGCGCGGGGGCCCACTGCTGCCAGAACGCCATGTCGACGTGCTTGACGGTGTCGATCCGGAAGCCGTCCACCCCGGCCTCCCTGATCCACTGCTGGTAGACCTTCTCGAAGCCCTTCACCACCGCGGGGTTCTGGGTGTCGAGGTCGTCCAGGCCGTTGAAGTCGCCCTCGGTGGCCGACTCGCCGACGAAGGTCGAGTCGCCGCGGTTGTGGTAGAGCGCCGGGTCGTTGAGCCAGGCCGGGGTCTTGGCGCCGGCGTCGGCCGGGGTGCGGAACACCGGGGTGTAGGGGAAGGAGTCCTTGGTGATCCGCGGCCAGGGGGCTCCGGCGGCGGCGACGGCGGTCTCGTCCACCGGGTTCCCGTCCGCGTCGAGCGTCGGGTAGGCGCCGGTGGAACGGTAGCCGTACTGCTTCTCGGCGTCGTCGAGCACGTCGGCGGTGTGGTTGGTGATGACGTCGAAGAAGACCTTGATGCCGCGGGCGTGCGCCTTGGCTATCAGCTCCTTGAGCTGCTCGTTGGTGCCGAAGTGCGGGTCGACCTGGGTGAAGTCGGTGATCCAGTAGCCGTGGTACCCGGCCGAGGCGTCGGCCCCGCTGCCCTGCACCGGCTTGTTCCTGAAGATCGGGGCCATCCAGATCGCGGTGGTGCCGAGGTCCTGGATGTAGTCGAGCTTGCGGATCAGCCCGGCGAGGTCGCCGCCGTGGTAGAAGCCCTTGTCGGCGGGGTCGAAGCCGTTGTCCAGCCGCCCGCCGGTGATGCCTCCGGTGTCGTTGGCGGTGTCGCCGTTGGCGAAGCGGTCGGGCAGGACGAAGTAGAACTGCTCGCGGGTGAGGTCGTGCCGTCCGGCGGTGGCCGCCAGCGCGGCGTCGGAGGGCGGGGCCGGCGGGGCGGCGGCGAGGGCCGCGGGGGTGCTGCCGAGGGTGGCGGCGGTCAGCGCGGCGGCCAGCAGCAGGGCCGTGCGGCCCGGTCTGCGCCGGGCGGTGGTTCGTCGGGACGTGCTCCGTCGCAGGCGGAGCGGGTCATCGGCCACTGAGGGCTCCCTTGGGGGAAGGGGCGATCGATTTCCCAGGAAGCTAGCGGCCTGCAATATGTTTCAGCAAGATGCAGAAATCGTTTCTTCGCAGGACGGTCCAGGCCGTGGACCGTCTCCGACCACCCCGATTACTCGCGTGGGGCGACGGGCGTGACAATGGGACGTATGTCCGTCCCACCGGTACGCACCGAACCCCCGAGCACCCCCTACCCCGGTGGTAGCCGGCCCCTAGCCCTCAGGGGGGACAGCCGGTGAAGAATCCACTTCCACAGGATGAGCAGACGGCTACGAGCGGTCTGGCAGACTTGCCGTCCATGGGGGAACCGACCGAGATCCAGCGAGGCGACGCCGGGCGCGCCGACGCGGCCCACGGTGGCGGTTCCGGAGCAGCGCAGGCCCGACCCGGCCGGCTGCCCGACGGAGCCACCCGTGCCGCCCAGACCCGCACCGCCGCCGTGCGCCGCCACGTCAGCGCCCAGCGCCGCTCGCCGGCCAGGCCGCGGATCTGGTTCGAGCTGGCGCTGATCGGGTTCAGCTACTGGATCTACTCGCTCGTGCGCAACGCGGTTCCCGAACAGGAAGCGATAGCCCAGAAGCACGCGCACTGGATCTGGGACCTGGAGCACCACCTCGGCATCGCCGTCGAGCGCTCGGTCAACCACGCCGTGGACGGCGTCGGGTGGCTCGTCACGGGGATGAACTACTACTACGCGACGCTGCACTTCGTGATCACCATCGGCGTGCTGGTCTGGCTCTACCGCAGCCACCCCGGACGCTACGTCGCAGCGCGCACGGTGCTGTTCGTGACCACCGGGATCGCCCTGGTCGGCTTCTACTTCTTCCCGCTGGCCCCGCCCCGGCTGATGACCGACGGCGGCTTCATCGACACCGTGAAGGTCCACGGCACCTGGGGCTCGATGGCCTCCGGGCCCGCCGCGCACGTCTCCAACCAGTACGCGGCCATGCCCTCGATGCACATCGGCTGGTCGACCTGGTGCGGCCTGGCGATCTTCTTCCTGGCCCGCCGGACGTGGGTCCGGGTGCTCGGCCTGCTGTACCCGGCCGCCACCCTGGTGGTGATCGTCTCCACCGCCAACCACTTCTGGATGGACGCCGTCGGCGGCCTGCTCTGCCTCGCGGTGGGCTTCCTCGCCGCCCGCTGGCTCTACCACGAGTGGGTCTACCGACTGCCCAGGGTGCCCGCCCGGGAGACGGCGGCCGAGCAGCCGATCACCGTCCCGGAGCAGTGGAGCGAGCCCGCCGTCGGCAGCGCCCGCCGCTAGAAACCGTCCGGAGGGGCCCCGCCCGGGGCCCCTTTCGCGTACCCCCGCCGGCGGCCGGCGGGGGCGCCCGTCAGCCGGTGCCGTAGAACAGCCGGTCCACCACCGCCCGGGCCCGCCGGGTGGTCCGCCGGTAGTCGTCCAGCAGCTCCCCGCTGTGCCCGGAGCCGTACCCGAGGTAGCGGGCCACCCCGGCCAGCTCCCGGGCCTCCCCCGGGAAGCTGTCCCCGGGCCGCCCGCGCACCAGCATCACCGCCGCGCGCACCCGGGAGGCCAGCACCCAGGCCGCGTCCAGCACCTCGGCGTCCTCCCGCTCGACCAGCCCGGCCGCCACCGCGGCCGCCAGCGCCGCCCTGGTCCGGGTGGTGCGCAGCGCCGGCACCTCGTGCCCGTGCCGCAGCTGGAACAGCTGGACCGTCCACTCGACGTCCGCCAGCCCGCCCCGGCCGATCTTGGTGTGGGTGGTCGGGTCGGCCCCGCGCGGCAGCCGCTCGGCCTCGATCCGCGCCTTGATCCGGCGGATCTCCAGCAGGTCCCGCTCGGGCACCCCGCCGCCCGGGTAGCGCAGCGGGTCGATCAGCTGCCGGAACCGCGCGCCCAGCTCCTCGTCCCCGGCCACCGGCTCGGCCCGCAGCAGTGCCTGGCTCTCCCAGGCGTGCGACCACCGCCGGTAGTACGCCGCGTACGAGGCGAGGGTGCGTACCAGCGGGCCGCTGCGGCCCTCCGGCCGCAGGTCCGCGTCGACCAGCAGCGGCGGCTCGGTGGACGGCGCGCCCAGCTGGGCGCGCAGCTCGTTGCAGACCGCCTGGGCGGCCCGGGCGGCCTCCTCCTCCAGGGAGCCGAGCAGCGGCTCGTGGACGAAGAGCACGTCCGCGTCCGAGCCGTAGCCCAGCTCGTGGCCGCCGAACCGGCCCATCGCGATCACCGCGATGCGGGTCGGCAGGTCCCCGTGCTCGGCCTCCCAGCCGGCGGTGCAGGCGCGCAGCGCGCCGCCCAGGGTGGCCGCGTTGAGCGCGGTGAGCGCCTCGCCCGCGGTGTCCAGCGCCTCGGCCGGGTCCGCCCCGAGCCGGCCGAGGACGTCGGCGGCGGCGGTGCGGAACAGCTCCCGGCGGCGCACCGAGCGGGCGGCGGCCACCGCCGCCCGGGTGGACCCGGCCCGGCCCACGGCGGCCAGCACCTCCGACTCCAGCGCCGCCCGGCCGCGCGGCTCCAGGCCCTGCGGGTCCCCCAGCATGGCCACCGCCTCGGGGGCGCGCAGCAGCAGGTCCGGGGCGAGCCGGCCGGCCGACAGCACCCGGGCCAGCTGCTCGGCGGCGGCGCTCTCGTCCCGCAGCAGCCGCAGGTACCAGGGGGTGCGGCCGAGGGCGTCGGAGACCTGGCGGAAGTTGAGCAGCCCGGCGTCCGGGTCGGCGGACTCGGCGAACCAGCCGAGCAGCACCGGCAGCAGGGTGCGCTGGATCGCGGCCTTGCGGCTCACTCCGGAGGCGAGCGCGCTGAGGTGCCGCAGCGCCGCCGCCGGGTCCGCGTAGCCCAGCGCCTCCAGCCGGGCGCGGGCCGCGTCCGGGCTCAGCCGGGTGGCGCCCGGCGGCAGTTCGGCGACGGCGTCGAGCAGCGGCCGGTAGAACAGCTTCTCGTGCAGCCGCCGGACCTCCATCGCGTGCCGCTTCCACTCGCGCTGGAGCGCGGCGACCGGGTCGGCGCGGGTGTCGTCGTTGATCAGCGCCGTCAGCGAGCGGGCCAGTCGGCGCAGGTCCTCCTCGGCGGTGGGCATCAGGTGGGTGCGGCGCAGCCGGTACAGCTGGATGCGGTGCTCCAGCGAGCGCAGGAAGCGGTACGCGGCGTCCAGCGAGGCGGCGTCCGCCCGGCCCACGTACCCGCCCCGGGAGAGCGCGGCCAGCGCCTCCAGGGTGTTGCCGCTGCGCAGCGCCGGGTCCGTGCGGCCGTGGACCAGCTGGAGCAGCTGCACGGAGAACTCGACGTCGCGCAGCCCGCCGGGGCCGAGCTTGAGCTGGCGGTCCAGCTCGGTGGCCGGGATGGAGTCGACCACCCGGCGGCGCATCTGCTGGACGTCGGCGACGAAGTTCTCCCGGGCGGCGGCCTGCCAGACCAGCGGGGCGAGCGCCTCCACGTACGCGGCGCCGAGCTCGGCGTCCCCGGCGACCGGCCGGGCCTTGAGCAGCGCCTGGAACTCCCAGGTCTTGGCCCAGCGCTGGTAGTAGGCGAGGTGGCTGGCCAGGGTGCGCACCAGCGGGCCGTTGCGGCCCTCGGGGCGCAGGTTGGCGTCCACCGGCCAGATGGTGCCCTCGCCGGTGGTGTCCGCGCACAGCCGGGTGAGGGCGGCGGCCAGCCGGGTGGCGGCCCGGAGCGCCTCCTGCTCGTCCACGCCCTCGCGCGGCTCGGCGACGAAGACCACGTCCACGTCCGAGACGTAGTTGAGCTCGCGGCCGCCGCACTTGCCCATGCCGATCACGGCGAGCCGGCAGGCCGCGGCGGCCTGCGGGTCCTGCTCGGCGGCGAGGTCCAGGGCGGTCTGGAGGGTGGCGCCGGCCAGGTCGGCGAGTTCGGCGGCGGTCTGCGCGAGGTCGGTGGTGCCGGTGAGGTCGCGGGCGGCGATGGCGAGCAGGCAGCGGCGGTAGGCGACGCGCAGGGCGTTCGCCGGGTCGAGGCCGTCCGCCCGCACGCCCTCGGCGAGGGCGCGGCGGAAGTCCTCCGGGCCGGGGTGCATGTCGCGCAGTTCGAAGGTGACCAGCACGTGCCAGTCGTGCGGGTGCCGGGCCAGGTGGTCGCCGAGCGCGGCGGAGACGCCGAGCACGCCGAGCAGCCGGTCGCGCAGCGGCTTGGAGGTCGTCAGGGTGTCGCGCAGGACGTGCCGGTCGGCCTCGTCGGCGGCCTCCAGCAGCCGGGCCAGCCCGAACAGCGCGAGGTCCGGGTCGGCGGTGGCGCCGAGCGCGTCCAGCAGCACCGGGTCGTCGGCCAGTCCCTCCAGACCGGGGCCCTCCAGCAGCCGCACCGCCCTGGCCGGATCGGTGAACCCCCGCCGGACCAGCCGGTTCTCCGGCCGGCTGATCCTGCTTCCGGCCCGTTGCTCCTCCACCGCCATCGACCCCTCCATCCGGTCCGCTCCAGCAGGTTACGCGCCCGCACAGCCCGTCGCCGGACACGTCCGCCGGGCGGACGCCCCCGGCCGCGGCGCGGCCCCGGCCGTGACCGGGCGTGACTTCCGCCCGCCGGGCTCGTTCACCCCGTCGCCGCCCCCGTCCCCCTCCCCCGGAGCGCCGATGCCCACGACCGGCCCCAGCCGGCTGCCCTCGCTCACCGGGCTGCGCTTCTGGGCCGCCCTGCTGGTGGTGCTCTACCACCTCTCCCGCAAGGTGGGCGGGCTCCCGCTGCTCAGCCCGCTCGCCTGGTACGGGCGTTCGGGCGTGACGTTCTTCTTCGTGCTCTCCGGCTTCGTGCTGGCCTGGACGTACGGCGCCTCGCCGGCCCCCGCCGCCGTCTTCGCCCGGCGCCGCTTCGCGCGGATCTGGCCGCTGCACGTGCTGACCACCGCGCTGTCCCTGGGCGCGGACGCGGCGGTCGGCGCGGCGCTGCCGGTGGTGGCGGCGCTCTGGTCGCTGGCGCTGGTGCACCCCTGGGCGCTGCCCACCGTGTACGGCGGCAACCCGGCCTCGTGGTCGCTGGGCGCCGAGGCCTGGTTCTACCTGCTGTTCCCGCCGCTGCTGCGGGTGCTGGCCCCGCGCCCGCGCGCCTGGCTGCCGCTGGCGCTCCTATGCGCGCTGCTCGGCCCGCTGCTGTGGGCGGCGGGCCCGCTGCTGCCCGCAGACCCGGCGCTGCGCGGCTGGCTGCTGGACTACCTGCCGGCGGCCCGCACCCCGCAGTTCGTCCTCGGCGTGGTGACCGGCCTGGCCGTGCGGCACGGCGCGCTCCCCGGGCCGCGGCTGCCGCGGCCGGGGCTGCTCCCGGCGGCCGCCGCCGTGGTGCTCTGGCACCTGCTGCTGGTCCCCTGGCACGCCGCCGTGCCGGACGCGCTCTGGTACGGCCCGTACAGCGCCTCCCAGCTGCTGCCCGCGCCGCTGTTCGCCGCCCTGCTGGCGGCCGCGGCCCGGCGGGACGCCGCGGGGGCCCCGCCCCGGCTGCTGGCGGGCCGTACCGCCGTGCGGCTCGGCGAGTGGTCGTACGCCTGGTACCTGGTGCACGAGATCGGCCTGCGCTGCTGGCTGGCGGTGCTGGGCCGCCCGGCCCCGGGGGCCGTGACGCTCGGCGCCTGGCTGCTGCTGGCCGGCGGCTCGCTGGCCGTCGCGGGGGCGCTGTACCACGGGGTGGAGCGCCCCTGCGAGCGACTGCTGCGCGGCGCCCCGCGCGGCCGGGACACGGCGGCGCCGCTGCCGCCCCGCGCGGGGCGGGTGGTGCGGCAGCGGCGCCGGGGGCCGACGGGGGATCAGCCCTCGGTGGAGCCGTCCAGGTTGACGTAGGCGTAGAAGACGCCCAGGTCGTAGCCGTCCTTGTCGGTGTCGAACATCACCTTGATGCCGGTGTCCCCGTTGCGCAGGAACGGCGAGATGTCCCAGCGGTTGGAGTCGTAGCCGAAGTTGTTGCGGTTGTACGGGGTGCGGACGAACTGGTCGGCCGGGGCCAGCTCCTCGATGGTGGAGTTGAAGGCGTCGTTGGAGGCGTGGTTGAGGTCCGAGAAGAGCGCCTGCGGGCCGTTGGTGGACTTGATGGCGAGGGTGTCGCCGGTCCACTTGAGGTCGCCGTCGTAGACGACGAAGCCGAGCTTGCCGGCCACCGGGCCGGTGGCCGGGGTCCGCAGCCCGGTGAGGTCGAACTCGCGCGGCGGGCTGTCCGGCAGCTCGACCCGGAAGCCGTCCCACAGGTGGATGTGCCGGTAGGGCTTGCAGTCGTTCTCGTACGCGACGACGATCGTCCAGCCGCCCCAGCTGTGCGGCTTCACCACCGAGTCCATGTTGGCGACGGTGTAGGTGCCGTTGCCGGCCTGCTTGACCAGGTCGGTGATGTCGGCGGAGGCCTGGTAGCTGCTCTCCACGTCGGTGGTGATGTAGCCGATCGAGGACTGGTCGTTGGCGATGTTGCGGTACTGCGACTCGCCCGGGAGCTTCAGGTACACCTCGTCGATCTGGTTCTCCGGCAGCACGACGTCGCCGATGCCGCGGGTGCCGCCCCAGTACAGCCGGGCGCTCTTGACGGTGGAGCCGTCGATCAGCCCCAGGTCGGCGGAGCTGGCGGAGTAGATCGCGTCGCCGAGCGGGCCGACGCTGCCCGGGTCGATGTTGATGTACTTCATCTCGTACTTGTTGTTGATCGGCCGGCTGCCGAGGCCCTTGCGGGCGTCCTCGCAGGGCGGCTGCTCCGGGTCGAGCGGCGCCTTGGTCTCGTCACAGGTCATCAGCGAGTTGCTGATCCGGGTGATGGAGCCGTGGAAGTCGCCCTCGAAGCGGGTGGTGAACGGCAGCTGGTTCTCGGCGATCGTGAAGGCCCGCGGCTTCGCGTGCCGCGCGTGCTGGACACCCGCCTCCGCGCCCTGGGCCGTGCCCGAACCACGGGCGTCGGCGAGGGTCGGGGCGGCCAGCAGTTGGCCCGCGACGGCGGTGAGGACGGCACCCGCGACGCAGGTCCGGCGGACGAGCAGTCGGGTCGCGGCGGCGCGGCTGACGGAGGAGGTCATGTGATCCTCTTTCAGGACGGAACGGACGAGCAGAGCTCATCGGACCACGACGCTCCGTCACAGAAGCATCACATTCCGCCACCACACCGGCGATCCGTCGCAGATCCACTCCAGAGGAGGGCCCGCTGCCGTCCGCTCGGACGACAGCGGGCCGCAACGGGTTTGGGCGGCCGCGCCCCGGCTCAGAGCACCTGGAGGTTCTTGCGCAGCTCGAACGGGGTGACCTCGGAGCGGTACTCCTCCCACTCCTGGCGCTTGTTGCGCAGGAAGAAGTCGAACACGTGCTCGCCGAGGGTCTCGGCGACGAGCTCGCTGCGCTGCATCAGGTCGATGGCCTCGCCGAGGTTCTGCGGCATCGGCTGGATGCCCAGGGCGCGGCGCTCGGAGTCGGACAGCGCCCACACGTCGTCGTCGGCGCCGGGCGGGAGCTCGTAGCCCTCCTCGATGCCCTTCAGGCCGGCCGCGAGGGTGACGGCGTAGGCGAGGTACGGGTTGCAGCCGGTGTCCAGGGAGCGGACCTCGATCCGGGTGGAGCCCTGCTTGCCCGGCTTGTACATCGGCACCCGGATCAGGGCCGAGCGGTTGTTGTGGCCCCAGCAGATGTAGGACGGCGCCTCGCCGCCGGCCCCGGCGGTGCGCTGGGAGCCGCCCCAGATCCGCTTGTAGGAGTTCACCCACTGGTTGGTGACGGCGGCGGTCTCGGCGGCGTGCCGGAGCAGGCCGGCGATGAAGGAGCGGCCGACCTTGGAGAGCTGGTACTCGGCCCCGGACTCGTGGAAGGCGTTGCGGTCGCCCTCGAACAGCGAGACGTGGGTGTGCATGCCGCTGCCGGGGTGCTCGGAGAACGGCTTGGGCATGAAACTGGCGTGCACGCCCTGCTCCAGCGCGACCTCCTTCATGACCAGCCGGAAGGTCATGATGTTGTCGGCGGTGGACAGCGCGTCGGCGTAGCGCAGGTCGATCTCCTGCTGGCCGGGGGCGCCCTCGTGGTGCGAGAACTCGACCGAGATGCCCATCGACTCCAGCATGGTGATCGCCTGGCGGCGGAAGTCGTGGCCCACCCCGCGCGGGGTGTGGTCGAAGTAGCCGGACTGGTCGGCGGGGATCGGCGGGGTGCCGTCGCCGGGCAGGTTCTTCAGCAGGAAGAACTCGATCTCCGGGTGGGTGTAGAAGGTGAAGCCCTGCTCCGAGGCCTTCTCCAGGGTGCGCTTGAGCACGAACCGGGGGTCGGCGTAGGAGGGCGAGCCGTCCGGCATCAGGATGTCGCAGAACATCCGGGCGGTGCCCGGGGTCTCCGAGCGCCAGGGCAGGATCTGGAAGGTGGTCGGGTCCGGCTTGGCGATCATGTCGGACTCGTACACCCGGGCGAACCCCTCGATCGCCGAGCCGTCGAAGCCGATGCCCTCCTCGAAGGCCTGTTCCAACTCGGCCGGCGCCACCGCGACCGACTTCAGGAACCCCAGGACGTCGGTGAACCACAGCCGGACGAACCGGATGTCACGCTCTTCGAGCGTCCGAAGCACGAACTGCTGCTGCTTGCCCATGGGGACAGTCTCACCTCTGCTCTTTACGCTCGTGTTACGCCTCGGAGGACCTCGCAAAGGCCTCGCAAAGCGGCTGCCCCCATCATGGCCGATCCCCGCCCGGCCCGGCAGTGCCGACCCCGCCGCGGGCGCCCGCCGGCGCTTCCGCCCAGGACATCGCGTCAGTTAGACGATTACACTCGGGGCATGCCCGTTCTCCGTCTCGCCCTGTGCCAGACCGACCCCTGGGTCGGCGACCTCGACCGCAACGGCGACGAGGTGGTGCGCTGGACCAAGCAGGCCGTCGGGGCCGGCGCCCAGCTGGTCGCCTTCCCCGAGATGGCCCTCACCGGGTACCCGGTGGAG
This sequence comes from Kitasatospora sp. NPDC018619, assembly GCF_044391605.1. Lineage (NCBI taxonomy): Bacteria > Bacillati > Actinomycetota > Actinomycetes > Kitasatosporales > Streptomycetaceae > Kitasatospora > Kitasatospora sp. NPDC018619. The sequence goes on along the minus strand of NZ_JBISAI010000006.1, from coordinate 384,619 downwards.
GACCTCGCCCTGCGCCGCTCCTTCGTCGAGGCCTCCCGCGGCGCGCTGGTCGCCCTGGCCGGCCGGCTGGCGGCGGAGGGGCTGGGCGAGGTCCCGGTGGTGGTCGGCTACCTCGGGCGCTCCGAGCACGCCTCGCCCCGCTTCAACCGGCCGGCCGGCTCCCCGCAGAACTGCGCCGCGGTGCTGCACCGGGGCCGGGTGGCGACCCGCTTCGCCAAGCACCACCTGCCCAACTACGGCGTGTTCGACGAGTTCCGCTGGTTCGTCCCGGGCGACCAGCTGCCGGTGCTGCGGGTCGGCGGGGTGGACGTCGCGCTGGCCGTCTGCGAGGACATCTGGCAGGACGGCGGCCGGGTCACCGCCGCCCGCGAGGCCGGCGCCGGGCTGCTGCTGGTCATCAACGGCTCCCCGTACGAGCGGAACAAGGACGACCAGCGGCTGGAGCTGGTGCGGCGCCGGGCGGCCGAGGCGGGCTGCGCCCTGGCCTACGTCAACATGGTCGGCGGCCAGGACGAGCTGGTCTTCGACGGCGACTCGATCGTGGTCGGCGCGGACGGCCGGGTCCTGGCCCGCTCCCCGCAGTTCGAGGAGCACCTGCTGGTGCTGGACCTCGACCTGCCGGCCGCCTCGGGCGACGACACCGACGGCCTGCTGCTGAGCGACGGGCTGCACCTGGTCCGCACCGAGGTGGGCGACGGGGCCCGGCCCGCCCCCGCCGTACGGCTCACCGCCGAGGTGGCGCCGCGGCTGTCGGACGAGGCGGAGATCTGGGCCGCGCTGGTCTCCGGCACCCGGGCGTACGTGACCAAGAACGGCTTCTCGTCCGTGCTGCTCGGGCTGTCCGGCGGCATCGACTCGGCGCTGGTGGCCGCGATCGCGGTGGACGCGCTCGGCGCGCGGCACGTGCACTGCGTCTCGATGCCCAGCCGCTACTCCTCCGGGCACTCCCGGGACGACGCGGCCGAACTGGCCCGCCGCACCGGGCTGCACCTGCGGACCGTCCCGATCGCCCCGATGGTGGACGCCTACCTGGCGGCCACCGAGCTGACCGGCCTGGCCGAGGAGAACCTCCAGTCCCGGCTGCGCGGCACCCTGCTGATGGCGATCTCCAACCAGGAGGGGCACCTGGTGCTCGCGCCCGGCAACAAGAGCGAGCTGGCGGTCGGCTACTCGACGCTGTACGGCGACTCGGTGGGCGCCTACGGGCCGATCAAGGACGTCTACAAGTCGCTGGTGTTCCGGCTGGCGCGCTGGCGCAACGAGGAGGCCGAGCGGCGCGGCGAGGTGCCGCCGATCCCGGAGCACACCATCACCAAGCCGCCGTCCGCCGAACTGCGGCCGGGCCAGGTGGACGCCGACTCGCTGCCCGACTACGACCTGCTGGACAGCGTGCTGGCCCGCTACATCGAGGGCGACGAGGGCCGGGACGCGATCGTGGCGGCCGGCTTCGACCCGGCCCTGGTGGACCGGGTGGTCCGGCTGGTCGACACCGCCGAGTACAAGCGGCGCCAGTACCCGCCGGGCCCGAAGGTCTCGGTCAAGAACTTCGGCCGGGACCGCCGCCTGCCGATCACCAACCGCTGGCGGCGCGGCTGACCACCCGGCGGCACTGCCGGCCGGCCGGCGGCGCCGACGGTCACCGCGCGGAGTACCGGTAGGTGGCGGCCACCGGGAGGTGGTCGCTGCCGTCCCGGTCCAGGGTGCGGGAGTCGACCGGGTCCAGCCCGCCCCTGCTCATGATCTGGTCGATCCGGGCGGCCGGGAAGGCGGCCGGCCAGCTGAAGCCGAAGCCGTCCCCGGCGGCGCCCTGGGCCGAGCGCATCTGCGAGGTGACCGGCGCCAGGCTGCGGTCGTTCATGGTGCCGTTGAGGTCGCCGAGCAGCAGGACCTTCTTCAGCGGCTCGGCCTGGATGGCGTCGCCGAGCGCCTGGGCGCTGACGTCCCGCTGGTTGACGGTGAAGCCGCCCTCGGCCTTCAGCCGCACCGAGGGCAGGTGCGCCACGTACACCGCGACCGGGCCCTGGGGGGTGGTGACCTCGGCGCGGAAGGCCCTGGTCCAGCCGATCCTCAGGTCCACCGGGGTGACGTCGCCGATCGGGTACTTCGACCAGAGCCCGACCGTGCCCTCCACGGTGTGGTGCGGGTAGGCGGCGGCGAGCCCGGTCTCGTACCCGCGCAGCTGCCGGCCGGCCAGCTCCTGGAGGGCGACGATCTGGGCGCCGGAGTCCACCAGGGTGCGCACGGTGCCGGGCACGTCGGTGTTGGCGGCGGCGACGTTGTGGCTGACCACCGTCCAGTCGCCGGTACCGCCGCTCCTGTCGCTCAGCAGGCCGCCGAACAGGTTGAGCCAGAGCGCGACGGGCAGCAGCAGGGCGACCAGCGCGGTGGCGGAGCGGCGCAGCAGCGCGGGCACCAGCAGCACCGGGACGGCCAGGCCGAGCCAGGGCAGGAAGGTCTCCAGCAGGCTGCCGAGGTTGCCGACGCTGTTGGGCACCTCGGCGTGGAAGGCGAGCAGCGCGGCGGTGAGCGCCGCCAGCAGGGCGACCACCAGGCCGCGGCGCCAGGTGGTGCTGCCGCGGGCGTCCCGGCCCCAGTGGCGCAGGCCGAGGAAACCGCCGCGGGACGCGGGGGCCGGGCCGTCGGCGCCGCCCCCGGGGGCCGCGATCCGCTCGGTCCTGTCCGCCTGCGCCATGAAGTGGCTCCCGTCGCTCGTGCCGCCGCCGTTCCGGTGCCCGTCCCGTGGACGGTGCGGGCACGACCGGCCGGTGCCGGTTTGATCGGATACCCGGCTCAGCCTATGCCGGGACAGACGTCGGGCCCGGGGAGCGGGTTCCGGCGCGGCCCGGTTTGGTGAGCCAGGCCACGTCCGGGCCGTCCGGCGGGCGGGCGCCGTCCGGGCCGGTCAGCGGGGGGCGAGGCCCTCCAGCACGGAGTCGACCATCTTGCGGGCCAGGTCCGGGTCCTCCAGGTCGGAGTCGTCCCACAGGACGCTGCGGTAGATGATCGGGCCCATCAGGAGGTCGCCGAGCAGGTCCACGTCGAGGTCGGAGCGGAGCACGCCCTCGTCGATGGCGCGGCGGATGAGGTCGAGCCCGGCGTCGCGGCGCGGCTTGATCACCCGTTCGCGGTAGGCGCTGTGCAGCTCGGGCAGGCTGTGCATCTGGCCGAGGGCGGCCTTGAGGACCCAGCGGGTGCGCTTGGCGAGGCCGCGCCGGCGCATGTAGTCGATCATGGCGATCAGGTCGTCCCGGGCGTCGCCGCCGGTCGGCTCGGGCAGCGGGTCCTCCAGCCGGCCGACCGCGTCGACGAGCAGGGCCTCCTTGTTGGGCCAGCGGCGGTAGATGGTGGCCTTGCCGACGCCGGCGGCGGTGGCGATGCCCTCGATGGTGAGCTCCGGGAGCGTGGCGCCGCCGGCCATCAGGTCCTCGACGGCCCGGAAGATGGCCTGCTCGGCGGCCTCGCTGCGGGGCCTGCCGCGGCGCCCCTCCGCGCACTGCCGTCCGGTGCCGTCGGCCGGCGTGTCCGTCCTCATCCCCGCTGCCTCTCCCTCGTCCTCCCCGGTCGCACGGCGCCGTGGGGTGTCCCTCGGTGGATCCACGGCAGCTGTCTGCCCGGACCGAGGCCCTGCCATCCGGGGCCCACCCGGATGACAGGGCCATTGTCACTCAGTCGCGGCACGGCCTGCCGCGGGTCAGGCGTCCGCGGCCGCGGCCTCCCGCTCCCGGCCGGGCTGCTCGGGGGCCGGGCCGGCGGGGCCGGCGGGGGCGGCCGAGCGGCCCGGCAGCAGGAACCAGGCGACGACGGCGCCGACCACCGAGACGCCGACCGAGATGCCGGCCACCACGTGCATGGCGTGGATGAAGGAGTCGTTCGCCGGGCCGATCAGCGCCTCGCCGCCGGGGATGCGGCCGGCCACGGCCAGGGTGGCCTCCAGCGACTCGCCGGCCTTGTCGCGCAGCCCCTCGGGCAGCCGGGCCAGGGTGTCGGCCATCCCGTCGCGGTAGACGGTGGAGAGCACCGCGCCGAGCACCGCGACCCCGAGCGAGCCGCCGACCTGGCGGAAGGTGTTGTTGACGGCCGAGCCGGCGCCGGCCTTCTCCCGGGGCAGCGAGGCCATGATCGCGACGGTGACCGGCGGCATGACGTGCGCCATGCCGGCGCCCATCACCAGGCCGAGCAGGACCAGCACCCAGATCGGGGTGGTGGCGGTCAGCACGACGTAGCCGACGAAGCCGACGGCGACCAGCAGCATGCCTCCGGTGGCGGTGGCGGCGACGCCGATGCGGTCGACCACCAGCCGGGCCCGCGGGGCGAACACCAGCTGGGCGGCGGCCAGCGGCAGCATCAGCACGCCGGCCTGGAGGGCGCTGTAGCCGCGCACGCTCTGGATGTAGAAGACGCCGAAGAACGAGACGCCCATCAGCGCGAAGAAGATCACGCCGACGACCACCACGGAGGCGCTGAACACCTTGTTGCGGAACCAGGTGACGTCCAGCGCGGGGAAGGCGGTGCGGCGCTCGAACCAGACGAAGGCGACCAGCGCGACCACGCCGACCAGGGCCGGCGCCCAGGCCTCGACCGCGGTGAAGTCGGCCAGCTCGCCGCCCTTGATGATGCCGTAGATCAGCGCGACCAGGCCGACGATCGACAGCAGCACGCCGACCGGGTCCATCCGGCCCGGGTTGGGGTCCTTGGACTCGGGCACGAGGAGCACCATCGCGATCACCGCGACGACCACGATCGGGACGTTGACCAGGAAGACCGAGCCCCACCAGAAGTGCTCGATCAGCAGGCCGCCGGTGATCGGCCCGATGGCGATGGCCAGGCCGACCGCGCCGGCCCATATCCCGATCGCCTTGGGCTGCTCGGAGCGCTCGAAGACGTTCATGATGATCGCCAGCGTGGCGGGCATCGCGAGCGCGCCGCCGACGCCCATCAGGGCGCGGTAGCCGATCAGCTCACCGGGCGAGGCGGCCAGCGCGGACAGCAGCGAGGCGACCCCGAAGACGACCATGCCGCTCAGCAGCGCGCGCTTGCGTCCGAACCGGTCCCCGAGCAGGCCGGAGGTGAACAGCAGCCCGGCGAAGACCAGGGTGTACGAGTTGATCGACCATTCCAGGTCGCTCTGGGTGGCGCCGAGGCCGACCGGCGCGGGCGTCGCGATGGTCTTCATCGCGACGTTGAGGATCGAGTTGTCGAGCACGACGACGAGCAGGGCCAGCACCAGGGTGCCGAGGATCGCCCAGCGCCGACGGTGGATGGCTTCCGGCACGCGAGGCGGTGCGGCTGCGGTGGTCATTGGTGTTCCCGTCCGTGTTGAGGTGGCACTGGCGGGCAATTCCGAGTCGAATGCGTCTCGTAACCCCCCGGGCACCAGGGTAGCGGCAGATTCGATACGAGACGAATCCGTTTCGTAAAGACCGGGCAAACCCGGCGGCCTCCCCGCGCACCCCGGCGCGCCCTCCCGGGCACCCCGCGCGGGCCTTTGGCGCACCCGGTGTGCCCCGGATCGCCCCGCGACGACCGCACCCCCCTTTGCGCCGGGGCCGGGGCGTGCAAGCATGGAGGTGATCCGGGGACGCCGTACGGCGCCACGAGACGACAACCCTTCAGGAGTCCGTTCGATGAACGCTTCTACGCCTTCGCCTGCCCAGAACCAGGCGACGACCGCCACCCTCTACGGCGGGGTCACCAACCGGCGGGTCACCGTCCGCGACCTCGCCGCCGCCAAGCAGCGCGGCGAGAGGTGGGCGATGCTCACCGCCTACGACGCCCTCACCGCGGGCGTGTTCGACGAGGCCGGCATCCCGGTGCTGCTGGTCGGCGACTCGGCGGGCAACTGCCACCTCGGCTACGAGACCACCGTCCCGGTGACCATGGATCAGATGGTGGTGCTCTCCGCCGCCGTCGTCCGCGGCACCAAGCGGGCCATGGTCGTCGCCGACCTGCCGTTCGGCTCGTACCAGGAGTCCCCCGCGCAGGCCATGCACAACGCGGCCCGGCTGATGAAGGAGGCCGGGGTCGGCGCCGTCAAGCTGGAGGGCGGCGAGCGCAGCGCGCGTTCGATCGAGCTGCTGGTCGAGGCCGGCGTCCCGGTGATGGCCCACATCGGCCTCACCCCGCAGTCCGTGCACGCCCTCGGCGGCTACCCGGTCCAGGGCCGCGGCGACGAGGCGGCGCACCAGCTGCTGCGCGACGCCAAGGCCGTCCAGCAGGCCGGCGCCTTCGCGGTGGTGCTGGAGGCCGTCCCGGCCGAGCTCGCCGCCCAGGCCACCGCGCAGCTGGCGATCCCGACCGTCGGCATCGGCGGCGGCCCGGACACCGACGCCCAGGTGCTGGTCTGGACCGACATGGCCGGCATGACCGCCGGCCGGGTGCCCAGGTTCGTCAAGCAGTACGCCGACCTGCGGACCGTCCTCGGGGACGCCGCCCGCGCGTACGCGCAGGACGTGCGCACCGGCGCCTTCCCGGCGGCGGAGCACAGCTTCCACTGACCGGCCCCCGCGGCCCCCGTTCCGGACCGGAGCGGGGGCCGTCGCCGTACCCGGCCGCGGTGCGCCCGCACGGACCCGACGGCGGTGACAGTCCGGACGGCGGTGACAGCGGGGTGACAGCGCGGGCGGGCCCGTGACAGGGAGCTGACAGCCGGGGCGGACAGCCTGGGGGCATGACACGAATCGCGACGGCCCCGAACGACCGGGGTACCACCTCCCGCAACGCCGTGGAGGTGCACGGCATCGTCAAGCACTACGGCGCGACCAAGGCCCTGGACGGCGTCGACCTGACCGTCGAGGAGGGCACCGTCCTCGCGCTGCTCGGCCCCAACGGCGCGGGCAAGACCACCCTGGTGCGCGTCCTGTCCACGCTGATCAAGCCCGACGCCGGCACCGCGTTCGTCGGCGGCTACGACGTGCTGCGCCAGCCCAAGCAGCTGCGTCGCACGATCGGCCTCACCGGCCAGTACGCCTCCGTCGACGAGCTGCTCTCCGGGTTCGAGAACCTCTACCTGATCGGCCGGCTGCTCGACCTCCCCCGCAAGGAGGCCAGGGCCCGGGCCGCCGAGCTGCTGGAGCGCTTCTCGCTCACCGAGGCCGCCAAGCGGCCCGCCAAGACCTACTCCGGCGGCATGCGCCGCCGCCTCGACCTGGCCGCCAGCATGATCGGCCGCCCCCGGGTGCTCTACCTGGACGAGCCCACCACCGGCCTGGACCCGCGCACCCGCAACGAGGTCTGGGACGAGGTGCAGCGGATGGTCGCCGAGGGCAGCACCGTCCTGCTGACCACCCAGTACATGGAGGAGGCGGAGCAGCTCGCGAACGAGCTGACCGTCATCGACCGCGGCCGGGTGATCGCCAACGGCGCCGTCTCCGAGCTCAAGGCCAGGGTCGGCGGCCAGACCCTCCAGGTCCGCCCGGCCGACCCGGCCGAGCTGCCCGAGATGGCCCGCTGCCTGCGCGAGGCGGGCATCCTCAACGCCACCGTCTCCGCCGACACCGGGCTGCTCGCCGTGCCGATCACCGGCGACGACCAGCTGACGGCGGTGGTCGGGGTGCTCGGCACCCGCGGCTTCGCCGTCGCCGGCATCGACACCAAGGTGCCCAGCCTCGACGAGGTCTTCCTCGCCATCACCGGAAAGCCCGCGTCCGCCGCGGTGCCCGCCCCCAGCCCTGCCAAGGAGCCCGTCGCATGACCACCGCCACGCTCACCCCCTCCCGGGCCGCGGACACCCGGCCGCCGGCGGAGGACGGCCGGATCGGCCTGTCCGGCACGCTGCGCCACGTCGGCGCGCTGACCAGGCGCAACCTGATGCGGATCAAGGCGGACCCGGAGTCGATGTTCGACGCCGTGCTGATGCCGATCATCTTCACGGTGCTGTTCGTCTACGTCTTCGGCGGCGCCATGTTCGCCGGGAACCAGGACGCCTACAAGCAGTACATGATCCCCGGCCTGCTCGGGCAGACCGGCATGACGCTGGCCCTGGCCGTCGGCACCGGGCTGAACAGCGACTTCCAGACGGGGGTGATGGACCGCTTCCGCACCCTGCCGATCGGGCGGGCCTCGGTGCTGCTGTCCAAGATCGTCGCCGAGTCGCTGCGCGCCCTGCTCTCCTCCGCGATCCTGCTGTCCTTCGCCTTCCTGCTCGGCTTCGAGCTGAAGACCGGCGTGCTGGAACTGCTCGCCGCGGTGGGCCTGTCGATGGTGTTCGGCATGTCGATCGTCTGGATCTCGATGCTGCTGGGCATGGCGCTGAGGAGCGCCCAGGCCGTCCAGGGCGCCTCCATGCTGGTCCTGATGCCGCTGCAGTTCGGCAGCTCGATCTTCGCGCCGACCGACACCATGCCGGGGTGGCTGCAGTCCTTCACCAAGGTCAACCCGCTCTCCGCGCTGGCCGACGCCTCCCGGGCGCTGCTCAACGGCCAGGGGGCGGTGGCCCATCCGGTGATGATCGTGCTGATCTGGTCGGCGGCCGCCACCGCGGTCTTCGCCCCGCTGGCGGTGGCCCGCTTCCGCAAGCGGACCTGACCCCACGACCGCCGTCGGCCCGCCCGGCTCCCGCCGGTCCGGGCCGGCGGGGCGGCCGGCCGCCCGGGACAGGCGCCGGCCGCGGCACGGGCCCGTACGGACGGCGACCAGGGGACGGGCGCCGTCCGTACGGGCCCGGGGGGGGGGGGCCGGCCCCCCCCCCCCCCCGCGGGGGGGCGGGGCCCGCGGGCCCCCCCCCCCCCCCAACCCGCACCCCCCCCCCCCCCCCCAACCCCGGGGGGGA
>NZ_JBISAI010000006.1:229967-375842 GCF_044391605.1 Kitasatospora sp. NPDC018619 | reverse complement strand
AGAGGCCGACGTTCCTCGAGGACACGGGGCTGCTGGTGGTCTCCCGCGGCTCGGGGGGGCGCCCCGCCGCGCCGCCCCCGCGGCGACCGTACGGCCGCCGCGCGTACCGGGCGGGCGCGCGTACCGGGCGCGCCGCCCTAGCCGATCAGCTGCTCCAGCAGCTCGAAGGCCTGCTCCTGGGTCATCCCCACGCCGCCGGCCCGGGCCTCCCGGTACCCGGCCTCGCCCATCAGCTCCCGCAGGACGCCCTCCGTGCGCTCCCGCTCGAGCCGGTCCAGGTAGCCGCCCTTGGGGCCGTTCAGCCCGCCGTGCGCGCCGGCCAGCACGGCGGCGAGCCGCGCCCGCTCCCGGTCCCCGTCGCGCTGGGCGAAACCGCACAGCACCGACGTCACCGCGGGCACCACCATGACCGTCATGTGCTCGGCGAAGCCGCTCGCGGCCGTCACCGCCCGCAGCTGCGCCCAGCCCTCGCGCAGCAGCTCCAACCCGGCGTCCGGATCCCCGGCCCGGGCGGTGATCCAGCCCCGGGCGCTCAGCAGCATCCCGGTCACCAGGCTCGGCGCGAAGCCGCCGACCCGGATGGTGTCCAGCTCGTCCAGCTCGGCCAGCGCCGCCGCGAACTCGCCGCGCTGGGCGTGCAGGCCGCAGAGCGTCAGGTGGCCGAACATCAGCGCCCCGGTGGTGGACTGGTTGAGGCCCGGCCGCTCGATGGAGGCCAGCGCCTCCCGGACGATCCGCTCACCGCGGTCCGTGTCGTGCTCCAGCAGGGCGGTGCCCAGGTTCACCCGCAGGATCGGCACCTCCAGCGGCGCCCCCAGCTCCTCGACCAGCTCGATCGCCCGCTCGTACGCCGCGGCGGCGGCCGCCGAGTCGCCCCGGTTGGCCAGCGACTCGCCGTGGGCCGCGAGCGCCTGGGAGATGCCCCAGAGGTCGCCCGCCTGCTCGTACAGCTCCAGCGAGCGGGCGCCGTCCACGATGCTCTGCTCCGTGCCGCTCGGCCAGTCGTTCAGCATCCTGGCCCGCACCTGGAGGATGAACGCCAGGTCGCTCGGCCCGCCGTACCGCTCGCAGCCGCGCACCGCGTCGTCCAGCAGGTCCTTCATCACCTCCAGACGGCCGGCCAGGAAGGCGCCGAACACCCGCATCAGTGCCGGGAAGCGGTAGGCCTGCGGCAGGTCCGGGGTGTAGGCGTCCATCAGCCGCTGGGCGACCTTGACCGCCTCCGGGTCCCCGAGGACGTCGAGGTTGCCCTCGAACAGTCCGATCAGCCGGAACATCGCGAGCAGCCGGCGGGCCTCCTCCAGCACCGGCGCCGGCAGCGGCAGCCCGTACTCCAGGACGCTGCGCTCCAGCGGCACCGCCGGCGGGGCGTCCGGGCCGAACGGGTCCGGGCCGAGCGCGCCGACCGCGGTGTACCAGGTGCGCGCCTCCATGCTGTAGCCGCGCAGCGACCAGTACCAGCTCATGCCGAGGGCGAGCAGCAGCGCCTGCTCCTCGTCCCGCAGGTCGATCGCCCGGCGCAGCGCCGCCCGGATGTTGTCCTGCTCGCGCTCCAGCACCGCCAGCCAGTGCAGCTGGCGGGGGCCGTGGATCTGCGAGTCCGCGACGGCGATCATGGCGCGGAAGTGCGCCAGGTGGCGGGCCTCCGTGGCGGCGCGCTCGGCGGCGGACTCGGCGAGGCGCTCGGTCGCGTACTCGTGGATGGTCTCCAGCATCCGGTAGCGCGGCAGGCTGGCCCCGTCCAGATCGGCCACCAGCAGGGACTTGTCGACCAGCGACAGCAGCAGGTCGGCGACCTCGCCGCCGGCCACCTCGGCGCCGTCGGCGCACACCGCCTCGGCGTCCTCCAGCTGCCAGCCGCCCGCGAAGACCGCGAGCCGGCGCAGCACCGCCCGCTCCCGCTTGCCCAGCAGGTCCCAGCTCCAGTCGACCACCGCGCGCAGCGTCTGCTGGCGCGGCAGCAGGGTGCGGCTGCCCGCGGTGAGCAGCGCGAAGCGGCCGTCCAGGCGGTCGGCTATCTGGCGCGCCGTCATCACCCGCAGCCGGGCGGCGGCCAGTTCGATGGCCAGCGGCAGCCCGTCCAGCCGGCGGCAGATCTCGGCGCAGGCCTCCGGGTCGCCCTGCGGGTCGAAGCCGGGACGGGCGGCGGCCGCGCGCTCGGCGAACAGCCGCAGCGCGACCGGGTCGGGCAGCGGCTCGACCGGCAGCACCGTCTCCCCGGGCACGCCCAGCGGCTCGCGGCTGGTGGCGAGCACCGTCAGGTCGGGGCACTCGGCGAGCAGCACGTCGGCGAGGTCGGCGGCGGCCTGGACCAGGTGCTCGCAGTTGTCCAGGACGAGCAGCATCCGGCGGTGGCGGCAGTGCTCGACCAGCCGGCACACCGGGTCCTCGGCCCGCTTCTCGATCACCTCGGCGACCATGCTGGTGCTGTGCAGGACGATCTCGCGCAGGCCGAGCGCCGAGACCACCGCGGCGGGCACCGCGTCCGGGCTCTCCAGCGGGGCGAGTTCGGCGACCCAGACGCCGTCCGGCCAGCTCCCGGCGGACTGCTCGGCGCGCCCGGCCTCCGTCGACAGGCTGGTCTTGCCGGAGCCGCCCGGGCCGGTCAGCGTGACCAGCCGACGGTCCGTCAGCATCGCGCGCAGTGCGGCGAGGTCGTCCTCACGCCCGACGAAGCTGGTCAGCCGGCCGCGCAGGTTGCCGGCCGGGCGCGGGAGTTGAGGCGACGGGGCTGGAGCTGGTGCGGGAGCGGGAGCGGGAGCGGGCACGTCGGAGGACGGGGGCCGGCCCGGCTCCGAGGCCCCGCCGGCCTGCGGGGCCCCGGGGGCCTGCCGGACCTCGGGGCTCTGCCGGACCTCGGGGCTCTGCCGGACCTCGGGGGCCTGCGGATCGAGCAACTCGGCGTGCAGGGCGCGCAGTCCGCGGCCGGGGTCGACGCCGAGCTCCTCGGCCAGCGCCCGTCTGGTCCGCTCGTAGTGGCGCAGCGCCTCGGCCGTCCGCCCGCTCTCGTGCAGCGCCCGGATCATCAGCAGCTGCAGCGGCTCGTCCAGCGGCTGCCGGTCGCACAGCTCGGCCAGCTCGGCGACCAGCTCGGCGGCCCGGCCGAGGCCGAGGTCGGCGGTGATCCGGTGGCGGCGGACCTCCTCGCGCTGGGCCTCCAGCCGGACGGCCGGGCCGCGGTCCGGCAGGTCGGCCAGCGCCGGGCCGCGCCACAGCGCCAGGGCGGCGCGCAGCCGCTCGGCGGCGAGCGCGTGGTCCCCCGCGTCCAGGGCCCGGCGGCCCTCGCCGGCCAGCCGCCGGAAGTCGGCGAGGTCCGTCGCCGGGCCGGTCAGCCAGTACCCGGCCGGGCCGGAACCGACCTCGTCCCGGCCGATGGTGCGGCGCAGCCGGCCCACCAGCGTCTGGAGCGCGGCGGAGGAGTCCTGCGGCGGCTCGGCCTCCCACACCTCGTCCACCAGCAGGTCGGCCGGCACCGGCCGGCCCTGCCGCAGGGCCAGGGCCGTGAGCAGGGCCCGCAGCCGGGCGCCGCCGATCGGTACCGGGGTGCCGTCGTCGTGGTGGGCCGTCGCGGTCCCGAGAATGCCGTAGTACACCGGACCATTCTGGTCGATCGGCGGGGGAAGGGCCGCACAATTGTGCTGGGCCCGCCCAGCGCGCGGGCCCGGCCGCCCGTCCCGGCCCCGGCGCGTAGGGTGGAACGCCACCGCGCGCCCGGACGTTCACCCGGAGCGGCTTGTCCGGTCACCGGCCCGCCCGGCATGATCGGCCCCGGCCCGCGCCCGCCCCTCGTCCCCCGGCCCACGGAGCACCCCGACCATGACCTTCGCCGCCACGCCGCGCTCCCGCAGCGAGGACCGCCGGATCAGCCCGGTGTTCTGGGTGCTCCTCGCCGTCCTCGGCACCTCCGGCTGGGCGGTGTACCAGGGCTGGGGCAACGCCTCCTTCGGGGTGTTCCTGTTCGTGGTCGCGGGCTGGATGGTCTCGCTCTGCCTGCACGAGTACGCCCACGCGCGCACCGCGCTGCACGGCGGCGACATCAGCGTCGGCGCCAAGGGCTACCTCACGCTCAACCCGCTGAAGTACGCCAACGTGCTGCTCAGCTTCGTGCTGCCGATCGTCTTCGTGATCCTCGGCGGCATCGGCCTGCCCGGCGGCTCGGTCTGGATCGAGCGGCACCGCATCCAGGGCCGGCTCAAGCACAGCCTGATCTCGGCGGCCGGCCCGCTGGTCAACCTGCTCATCGCGGCGGTGCTGCTGGTCCCGATCGGCGCGGGCTGGCTGGACGACCCGACCCTGCACGTGGTCTGGGAGGGCTACGAGCTGCCCTACTCGCCGTTCTCCGGCGCGCTGGGCTTCCTCGGCTTCCTCCAGCTGAGCGCGGCCGTGCTGAACCTGCTGCCGGTGCCCGGGCTGGACGGCTACGGCATCGTCGAGCCCTGGCTGTCGTACCGGACCCGGCGCGCGATCGAGCCGTTCGCGCCGTACGGGATGCTCGCGGTGTTCGCCCTGCTGTGGCAGCCCCAGGTGAACCGGTTCTTCTTCGGGATCGTCCACGGCCTGATGGGCCTGTTCGGGGCGGACCAGGACTACGCGACGGTCGGCCGGTACCTGTTCGCCTTCTGGGAGAACTAGGCGTCCAGCCCGCGGGACCGGTCGGCCCGACGGGCCTGCTAGGCCTGCTGCTCGGCGGCCGTCGCGGCGGCGGCGACCCTGGCCCGGCGGCGGTCCATCCACAGCACGTTGCTGGCCACGCCGGCCAGCGGCAGCCAGATCAGGCCCAGCCAGAAGCCCTGGACCAGCGAGACCACCAGGGCCACGAGCGCGAGGACGACGGCGGCCAGGGCGAAACGGGACGTGCGAGGCATGGCGGAAGGCTCCTAGGACGGGTGCGGGCGGCCGTGCGACGGCCGCCCCCCATTGTCGCCGACCTCACCTCCGGAGCCGGGCCAGGGGTGAGGTCGACACGGCCGTCCGCGCTCAGACGTCGGTGATCCGCAGGCCCGCGTGGGCCTTGTAGCGGCGGTTGACCGAGATCAGGTTCGCCACCAGCGCCTCCACCTGGTGGGCGTTGCGCAGCCGGCCCGCGTAGATGCCGCGCATCCCGGGGATCCGGCCGGCCAGGCCCCGCACGATGTCGGTGGCCTCCCGGTCGTCGCCGAGCACCATGACGTCGGTGTCGATGCTCTCCACCGACTCGTCCTGGAGCAGCACCGCCGACAGGTGGTGGAACGCGGCGGTGACCCGGGAGTCCGGCAGCAGCGCGGCGGCCTGCTCGGCGGCGCTGCCCTCCTCCGGCTTCAGCGCGTACGCGCCCTGCTTGTCGAAGCCCAGCGGGTTGACGCAGTCGACGACGATCCGGCCCGCGAGCTCCTCGCGCAGCGCGGTCAGGGTGGCGGCGTGACCGTCCCACGGCACCGCGACGACCACCACGTCGCTCTCCCGGGCAACGGTGGCGTTGTCGGCGCCGCGCACGCCGTGGCCCAGCCCGGCCGCCGCGGCCTCGGCCCGGGCAGCGTCGCGGGAGCCGATGATCACCTGCTGGCCGGCCTTGGCCAGCCGCAGGGCCAGGCCCCGCCCCTGGTCGCCGGTGCCGCCGAGGACACCGACCACCAACTGCGAGACGTCCGGTACCTCGTGGGCCGGGTTCGTCACTGAATCGAGGGAAGTCATGGGCCGATCCTGCCAAACCCCGGGCCCCGCGGGACATCCTGGCCCGCATGGACGCGGTGAGAGTTTCGGCACTCCGGGAACGGCTGACGGGAACGGGCTGGCTGGAGGCCGTCGGCGGCTTCGCCGGGACGCTGCGCCGTTCGGTGGAACGGCGCGGCGCGAGCGGGCTGCTGCTGGTCGGTACCGAGGCGTACGAGCCCTGGCACCTGGCCGCCCACCTGGACGACGAGGCCGCCTGGTCGGGCGTCCCCCGGCTGGCGCCGACCCTGCTGCGGCACCGCCCGCCGGCCGGCGCCCCGGCCCACCTGACGCACGACCTGCGGCGGCTCGCCGAGGCCGGGCGAGGCGCCACCGTGCTGGTGGTGGCCCCGGAGGCGGTCGGCGCGCCGCTGCTGGAACGGGTGCACGACGCCCGGCGGCACGGCGCGACGGTGCTCGCGCTGGACGGGGGCGACCGCGCCGGGGGCCCCGCGCCCGGCGGCGCCGGTGAGCGCGGTGACCGCGACGGCCCCGGCGACCTCGACGAGCTCCGCGCGCTCGCGCACGAACGGCTGGCCGTCGGCACCGCCACCGAGGGGCCCTTCGACCTCGCCCAGCACCTGGTCAGCGCCGCCGCCGGGCAGCCGGTCGGCCGCCGCTCCGTCCGGGACCGGCTCGCCGACCTCGCCGGGCGGCTGGCCTCGGCGCCCGCGATCACCCGCTGGTAGCCGCGCCGGCCCCGCGGCCGGACGCCGGGCGGGCCGAAAACCGTTTGCGGCCACGGCGACCGCCGCCCGAGGATGACCGTTCGTGAACGTCGAGGAACCTCCCCCTCCCCCCGCGTCCGGGCGCGCCCGGACGCTGCTGCGCGCGCTGACGCCCGACCTGTCCCCGTGGCGCTCCTCGCGCGACTTCCGCTACCTGTGGACCTCGGGCTGCGTCACCAGCTTCGGCGGCTTCCTGACGCTCGTCGCCGTGCCGATGCAGATCAAGGAGCTCACCGGGTCGTCCTTCGCGGTCGGCCTGGTCGGCGCCGTCGAACTCGTGCCGCTGATCGTCTTCGGCCTGTGGGGCGGTGCCCTGGCCGACGCCCTGGACCGCCGGAAGCTGGTGCTGCGGGCGGAGGTCGCGCTCGGCCTGCTGGCCGGGCTGCTGCTGCTCAACGCCCTGCTGCCGCACCCGCTGCTGTGGCCGGTCTACCTGGTCGCCGCGCTGGTCGCGGCCGCCGACGGCATCCAGCGCCCGGCACTGGACTCGCTCCTCCCCCGGCTCGTCCCGCACCAGCACCTGACCGCCGCGTTCGCCCTCAAGTCGCTGTACCACAACGCCGCTTCGGTGGCCGGCCCGGCGCTGGCCGGTGTCGTGGTGGCCTTCGCCGGGGTGCAGACCGCGTACGCGCTGGACGTCCTGTCGTTCGCCGTCTCGCTGCTGCTCCTCGTCCGGATCAAGGCGGTGCCGCCCGCCACCGGCGCCGAACGGCCGTCCCTGCGGGCGGTGCTCACCGGCGTGCGCTACGCGTGGAGCCGCAAGGACCTGCTCGGCACCTACGCGATCGACCTCTGCGCCATGCTGTTCGCCTACCCCGTGGCCGTCTTCCCCTTCCTGGCCTCGGAGTTGGGGGCGGACTGGGCGCTCGGCCCGATGTACGCGGCCTCGGCCCTCGGCGCCCTGCTGGTCGGCGCGACCAGCGGCTGGACCTCCCGCGTCCACCGGCACGGGCGGCTGCTGGTGGCCGCCGCCGTCGCCTGGGGCGCGTCGATGGCCCTCGCCGGGCTGACGGGGCACATCTGGGTGGTGCTGCTCGGCCTGGCGCTGGCCGGCGGCGCCGACGAGATCAGCGGCCTCGCCCGCACGACCATGTGGAACCAGTCCATCCCGGACGAGCTGCGCGGCCGGATGGCCGGGGTCGAACTGCTCAGCTACTCCGTCGGCCCCCAGCTCGGCCAGGTCCGGGCCGGCACCATGGCGGGACTGGTCGGCGTGCGCGCCGCCGTCTGGGCCGGCGGCGCGGCCTGCGTGGTCGCCGTGCTCGCCGTCGCCGCCGCCCTGCCCCGGCTGCTCGCCTACGACGACCGCACCGACCCGCACGCCGCCGCCGTCCGCGCCGAACACGAACGCGCCGCCCGGGAGGCGGCCCCGGCGGCGTGACGCCCCACCGGCCAAAGCGCCCTCGACGCCCCGTCAGGTCCCGGAGGCCGTGCAGCGGTGGCCGACGTGGACGCCGCCGGCCGTGCGCTCGTCGATGGTCCGGTTGATCTCGCGCTCCTCCCACGCCTGGTACGTGCGCAGGACATCGATCGGCACCACGGCGGCGCCTCCTTGCCGCGGCGCGTGATCACGGTGGGCACGTCGTCCCGATCGGCCCGCTCGACGGCCTCGGCCAGGTGCGCGCGGACATCGCGGACCGACTCCGCGGGCAGGGGCTGCGTCATGCGCCCAAGCGTGCCGGACATGCCAGGTGTACACCCGGGCGCAGGCCGCGACGCCGGCCGGCGCTACTCGGCGCCGTCGTCCTTCGGCTGGTCGTTCCAGCGCGGGTCGTCGCGCCACTCCCGGTTGCGCTCGTCCGCGATCCGCAGGGCCCGGGCGGCCTCCTCGGGGGTGGCGTACGGCCCCAGGCGGTCCTTCGCCGGGCACTCCGGGCCCTCCTCCACCTTGTTGTGCCTGATGCAGTAGAACCACTCACCGGGCTTGCCGGTCGGCTTGCGGTCGAATCCGAAGGGCATGGCGCTCTCCCGTTCCAGAAGATGGGTCGGTACCGATCATTCCCCGCCCGCCCCCTGGTCGCACACCGCCCCGGGGCTGCGAGGGCCGGCGACTAGACTCGCGGCATGGCTCTCGTACCCGGCATCCAGTCCCCCACCCGCAAGGTCCCGGCGCACATCCCGCGCCCCGAGTACGTCGGCAAGCCCGCGCCGGCGCCGTACACCGGGCCCGAGGTGCAGGACGCCGAGACGATCGAGAAGATGCGGATCGCGGGCGGGATCGCCGCGCGGGCGATGGCGGAGGCGGCCAAGCTGATCGCCCCCGGCGTCACCACCGACGAGCTGGACGCCGTCGCGCACGCGTACATGTGCGACCACGGCGCCTACCCGTCCGACCTCGGCTACCGGGGCTTCCCCAAGTCCGTCTGCACCTCGATCAACGAGGTGATCTGCCACGGCATCCCGGACTCGACGGTGCTGCAGGACGGCGACATCGTCAACATCGACGCCACCGCGTTCATCCACGGGGTGCACGGCGACCTCAACGCCACCTACCTGGTCGGCGACGTGGACGAGGAGTCCCGGCTGCTGGTCGAGCGCACCCGGGAATCCCTCGACCGGGCGATCAAGGCGGTCAAGCCGGGCCGGCAGATCAACGTCATCGGACGGGTCATCGAGTCCTACGCCAAGCGCTTCGGCTACGGCGTGGTGCGGGACTTCACCGGGCACGGCATCAACACGTCGTTCCACTCCGGGCTGATCATCCCGCACTACGACAGCGAGCGGGCCACCGAGGTGATCAAGCCGGGCATGACCTTCACCATCGAGCCGATGCTGACGCTGGGCACCTACGACTACGAGATCTGGCCGGACGGCTGGACGGTCGTCACCAAGGACCGCAAGCGCACCGCCCAGTTCGAGCACACCCTGGTGGTCACGGCGACCGGCGCGGAGATCCTCACCCTGCCGTGACCCCCGCGCCGTTCGGCCGACCCGGGCGCCGTCAGCCGATCAGCCACTGCTCCTCGGCGACGGCGCCCACCTCGGTGCAGGCGTCGGTGAGCACGTCCAGGACGCGCAGCGGGTCCGGCAGCGGCTGCTCGGGCCCGCGCAGCCAGCGCACGCGGGAGCCGTCCGGCAGCGCGGCCGGCGGCAGCAGGGTGTACGAGCCGCGGCAGTGCCAGCGCAGGCCGGGGTGCTCGGACATGGTGTCGGGGGTGGAGTCGAGCGCGCTCGGCCACCACTCGTCCTCGTCCTGCGGGGTACCGCGGGTGGCGGTGAAGAACAGGTAGCGGTCCTCGCCGACGGCGGCGACCGGGCCTTCGACGCCGAGCGCCGTCAGCCGCTCCAGCGCGAGCCGGCCGGCCTCGGCCGGGACGTCCAGCACGTCGTGCACCCGGCCGGTGGCGGTGATGAAGTTGGCCTCCGGGTCCCGGGCGAGCCAGCGGGTGAGCTGGTCCGGGTCGGTGGTGGCCTGGGTCTGCCAGGCGAAGGAGACCGGGTGCTGGGCGGGGGCCGGACAGGCCACCCGGTCGCAGGAGCACCGGTAGCCGGTCGGGTGGGCGGCGGGTGCGAGCGGGAACCCGGCGCGGACCGCGCCGAGCAGCTGATCGAGACCGGCGGCCGGGCCGTCCGCGCCCCCCGCCCGCTGACGATCACGCTTCTGCCACCAGGTCGTCCACCTGCTGCCGGCTTCCATCGGGCCCCTTCCGCGCAACTGCCGTGCCTGGTGCGACACAGCGTTCGACGTACCACTCCGACGCAACGCACGGCGTCCCCGTCTGCTTCCCGGGGGTGCTCGGCCCTGACGTCCGCGCCCTGCCGGCCGCGGCCCGGGGTCACCGGACGGCCGACGCCCGGGTCACGGTACGCAGTCGCGGCAGCACGCTGTCCGCGTCGCATCGGCCGGAGGGCGCGCGGATCCGCGCCTCGCCCGGCCCGTACGGGGCCCGCTGACCCGGGTGGACCCCGAGGGCGTAACAGGAAGGATAAGGGTGCGCAGGGCCTCCGGATGACCGGGGGCGGTGCCTCTCCGGTCACACTCTCCGGTCACACCCGCCGGCCACACCGGCCGGGCGCGCTCCCCGCTCCCGGCCCCGGGCCGCGCCCGTGGTCCCCGTCCGCGGCGGCTCGCGGTGGCGTCCCCCGTCCGCCGGGGTGAGACCCTGGAGGGATGAAGAGCGCGGACACCGCATTCGTCGGCGGCCCCCTGGACGGGAAGATCCTCCCCATCCCGCTGGGGCCGATGCTCGGCGTGCCCAAGAAGTACAAGGTCCCGGTCCCCGCGCACGACGGGGCTCCCGCGCGCACACTGGTGTACGTCCGGAGCAAGCAGGTTCGGGGCCTGAGCTGGCACTGGCGCTACGAGTACGACGAGGCGGCCACCGACCGCGCCTCCGGCTGACGGGCCGCCTCCCCCACCGCAGCTCCCCCCGGGAGGTCGGCATGGCGAGGACGGTACGGCACCCGAGGAGCCGCTCCCGGGCGGTCGAGCACCACAACCGACAGGTGGCCGGCGTCACCGGGGCGCTGCTCCTGGCGGTGTGCCTCTACAGCATCGTCATCGAGCCGAACGCCTGGCTCTGGTTCGGCTGGGCGGTGCTGCTGCTGGTGTGCCTGGCCCTGTTCGCGGTCCGGCCGTGAGGCCTTCCCCCGGGCCGCCCCGGCAGCGGCACCGCCCGTCCCCCGGGCACCCCGCTCCCCCCGGGCCGGTCAGTCATCCTCGGCGAGGATGAGGTACAGCTTCTTGCGGGCCTCGGTCAGCACCGCGAGCCCCTTGGTCCGCTGGGCCTCGGTGCCGGTGGCCATGACCTGGCGGATCGCCTGGTCGACGGCGGCCAGCGCCTGGCCGACCTCCTGGACGGCCTCCCAGTCGACCTCCCGACCGGCCTCCGCCCACGGCTCGGCCGGCCCGGCCTCGGCCTCGGCCCGGCCCGCCTCGGTGAGCGAGACCAGCCGCTTGCCGCCGACCTCCTCGGCGACGACCAGGCCCTCCTCCTCCAGCAGCTGGAGGTTGGGGTAGATCGACCCGGGGCTGGGCCGCCAGGCTCCGCCGGTCCGCTCGGCGATCTCGGCGATCATCTCGTAGCCGTGCATCGGCCGCTCCCTGAGCAGCGCCAGCAGCGAGGCCCGGACGTCGCCGCGCCGGGCCCGCCCGCCGCGCCGCGCGTGCGGACCCCCGCGCCGGCCGCCACCGCCGCGCCCGCCGAAACCGTGCCCGAACGGGCCGCCCCCCGGCCGGCCGGGGCCGCCGCCGAACGGCGGGCCGAACCCGCCGAACGCCTCCCGGCCCCCGAAGCCCTCCCCGGG
The DNA here is from genome assembly GCF_044391605.1 of Kitasatospora sp. NPDC018619. NCBI lineage: Bacteria > Bacillati > Actinomycetota > Actinomycetes > Kitasatosporales > Streptomycetaceae > Kitasatospora > Kitasatospora sp. NPDC018619. The sequence goes on along the minus strand of NZ_JBISAI010000006.1, from coordinate 364,179 downwards.
CATCCCCCGGAACTCCGGGCCCGGCCCCCGGCGCCGGCCCCCGCCGCCGCGCGGCCCCTCCCAGCGGAACCGCATTCCTTCCTGACGTTCGGAGCGCATCGCGCCCACCTCCTCGTGTCGTGGAGCTTCGACGAGGCAGTCGAGTCACTGTCTCGATAGCTCGACGATATATCGGAGACAGTCGCTCGTCAACGCTTCCGACACGCCCCCGGAGCACCCCGCCTCCCCCGTCCAGCCGCTACCGTGGCGGGCATGGCCGCAGAACGAGACCTCGCGACACTGCTGCGCGGGATGAGCCCGCAGCTCAATCCGGGCCGGTACGTCTACTGCACGCTCCCCGCGCGGGTGCCGGCCGGCCTGCGGGCGGTGGTGACCGTCGCCGAGCCCGAGGGGGTGACGGTGGTGGTCGCCCAGGAGGAGGCGGACTCGCTCGGGCTGCGCTACTCGTTCGTGGCGGCCTGGATCACCCTGCGGATCCGCTCGGCGCCGGAGGCCGTCGGCCTGACCGCCGCGGTGTGCGGCCGGCTCGCCGAGGAGGGCATCGGCTGCAACGTGGTGGCCGGCTTCCACCACGACCACCTGTTCGTCGCCGCCGAGGACGCCGACCGCGCGGTACGCGCCCTGGAGGACCTCGCCGCCCGCGCCGCCTGAGCGGCGGGCCGCCTCCGCCGCTGCCGCCGAGTGGCCGTCTCCCCGGAAGCCTCCAACACTGGAGGTGACCGCGCGGCCACACCCCGGGCCGCCGCCCACCGGAAGGAGACGGCCGCCATGGCCATCTGCGTCACCTGCGGCAACGACTACTGGCTCGCCTTCGAGATCAGGACCGTCACCGGCGACAGCTACACCTTCGACAGCTTCGAGTGCGCGATGGAGAAGCTCGCCCCGCGCTGCGAACAGTGCGACGTCCGCATCGTCGGCCACGGAGTCGAGGTCGCCGGCAGGTTCTTCTGCTGCGCCCACTGCGCCCGCGTCAACGGCGGCCTCGGCGACCAGATCCGCGACGCCGTCGGCGCCCGCCCGGCCTGAGGGGGCGCGCCGGGCGGCGGGGAGGCGAAAAGGCGGCGGAAGAGTCGGCCTGTACGCCGGGAACAGTCGACTCAGGAGCAGCTACCTGCGAAATCCCGTTCGGACGGGGCTCGACCGCCACGCGATCGCCACACCTCGGACAGCAGCCGCTTCCACGTGGTCCTGTCCTCGTCCTCTTCCGCCGGGCGGGCGGGTCGACGGCTCCGGCTCACCTGGCGATCAGCTCGCGCACCGCATCGCTCACCTCGGGCAGGTCGCCAGGCAGGGCCCACTGGTGGGCATCGTGCTCGGTGAGGACAACCGGTTCGGCCTTCTCGACCGTGACCGCGAAGTTGAACTGCCGGGTGGTACCGCCACGGCTGTCGGGATAGTCGAAGTGGCCGACGTATCCGTTCACCGTCTCGATGGTCAGGCCGGTCTCCTCGGCGGTCTCTCGGTGGAGGGCCTCCAGGATGGTCTCGCCCTCCTCGACCTTGCCGGACGGGATCTCCCACAGCCCACCCATGAAGTCGTCGGGCTTGCGCCGCACCAAGAGGATCCGGGTGGCCTCGGTGACGACAGCTGCGGCCACGAAGCCGGTGATGCCGTCCTGTCGGGCATCGCTGACGAGACCGGCCAGGAACTCGGCGGAGGTAACGGTCACAGCAACTCCTTGTGGTGGTCGCTCACCTTGACGGCCGCGCGAACGTACTGCTCGGCCAGCGCGAGATCCTGCTCACGGTGCCAGACCGGGAGCTTGATCGTGTGCCGGTAGGCATGCTCGGCGACCGGGAAGAAGCCGGTCGGGTACCGGCGATGGTGGTGCGGGAACCCGGGGAACAGCAGGTCCGGGTGCTGGTAGAGCGGCAGTTCGTGGAGGGGACGGGTGGAACCGGGCCGGTCGAACTCCACCGCGCCCTCCGCAACCAGGGCCTGGTGGAACCGCTCGACGGGCAGGCCGCCGAGCTCGTCTGGCCGGTAGGTGAGCGTCAATCCGTACCAGGAGGGCACCACCCCATCGAGTACCGGCGTGACTTCGAGGCCGGGTATCCGGCTGAACCGCTCGGTGAGGTGGCGGGCGATCTCGGCCCGGCCGGCCAGGTAGCCGTCGAGGCGGCCGAGCTGGTCGAAGGCGAGCGCGGCGGCCAGCGGGTGGATGCGGAGCTTGAGGCCGGACCCGGTGACCGCGAACCGCGCGAGCGGATGGCCTTCCGGGATCTCAGACGTGCAGCGCTTGTTGTAGTGGGCGAACGTCAGCACCCGGTAGTAGGTGTCGTCGTCGTCCGTCAGGACGAACCCGCCCTCGCCCCCGGACAGCGGCTTGGGGCCGTTGAGTGAGAAGGCGGAGCCGAGGCCGAAGGTGCCGACCTTCTGGCCGTGGATGCCGGCTCCGTGGGCGTGCGAGCCGTCCTCCAGCAGGGCCAGGTCGTGGGCCTGGGCGACCGCCGCGAGGCCGGCCATGTCGCCCGGGCGGCCCCACAGATGAGTAACCATCAGCGCCCGGGTTCGCGGGGTGATCAGTTCCTCCACCCGGTCCGGGTCGATGTTGCCGTCCGGGCCGGTCTCGCAGAGCACCGGCACCGCGCGGAAGTGGAACAGCGGAGAGGCGGTCGCGTGGAAGGTCCACGCGGGCACGATCACCTCGTCCCCGGCCCTGATCCGGACGGCCGAGTAGAGGGCGTGCAGGGCGGCGGTGCCGGAGCTGGTGGTGATCGCGTGCCGGACGCCGAAGTACGCCTGGAGGCCGTCCTCCAGCTCGGCGATGATGCCGGCCCGGCCGGGAATGGACACGGCCGCATCCAGCTGGGCGGCGACCTTGGAACGGGTGGCGCCGTCGATCGGCGGCCAGTCGAAGTGCGGACCGACGGCGGTCACTTCGGGCCGGCCGCCGAGGAGGGCGAGGGTGGAGTTCACAGCATCTCCTTCGGGTCGATGTAGCGCCCGGCTGCCTTGGACTCATAGCAGGAGGCGATGAAGGCGGCGTGGGCGAGGTGCTGTTCGGGGCCGGAGGTGTTGGGGCGTTCGCCGTCCAGGACTCGGCAGAAGTAGTCGATCTGTGCGGTGGCCGCGCTCGCCGGGGCGTGCGGGCGGGCCAGTTCCTCCACGACCGTGCCGCCCAGATCGAACCGCTGGACCTGGTTCTTCGTCAGCAGCACGGAGCCCCGAGTGCCGACAACGTGCAGCTTCTCGGTCTTGGGGGCCGCCCATCGCGACAGCAGGACCGAGCCGTACAGATCGGTGTCGTAGCCGAGCTGGATGATGGCGGTGTCCTCGGCGTCGTAACCGGCCTCGGGCAGGGCGGTGGCGGAGAAGTCGGCGATCACGCGGCTGGGCATGCCGAAGTACCAGATCAAGAGGTCGATGAGGTGGTAGCCCATGTCGATGATGCAGCCGCCACCGGCCTGCTTCAGGTCCCCGCGCCAGCCGGCGCCGGGGTCGTCGGCATGGAAGGTGTACTGGCCGTCGATGAGGAACGGGGTGCCGATCTGGTCCAGGAGGCCCAGCACGCTGGTGTAGATCGGGTTGAACCTCCGTTGGAGGGTGACCATCAGCTCAACCTGCCCGGCCTCGCAGATTGCGGCGAGTTCGCGGGCCTCGGCAAGCGAGGTGGCGAACGGCTTCTCCTTGAGGACGTGGACGCCCCGGGCGGAGCACTCCTCGATCACGGTCCGGCCCGCATGGTGCGGGACGGCGACGATCACGAAGTCCGGGGCCACCGCGTCCAGCAGATCAGTGGCCCGCGTGAAGGCTGGTACGTGGAAAGACTTCTGCCGGTCACGCAGGACGTCGGGGTCGTTGTCGCAGACCGCGACCAGTCTGGCCCTGCCGGAGCCGAGCAGACCGGGCAGGTGGTCCTCGAGAGCCTGGTGGCCGAGACCGATGACTGCAGCGCGTCGCTTCATGGGCAGACTCCTTCCGCTTCGCAAGGAAACTTGTCGATGCGTGTCGAGTACAGCCCAACGGACAGTCACCGAACAGGCATTACCTGTAGTCCCGGGGTTGTCCCGCCCTCGCCGGCAGTAGGCTCACGGTCACTGTCGATGATGGGATTGGCCCGTGGACGACCCGATCCGGCACCCCCTCGCCTACGCACGGAAACTGCGCGGCTGGTCGCAGGGCGACCTCGTCGCCCGGCTCGACAGGGCCGCCCGCAGCCGTGGACTCCGCTCCGGTGCCGACAAGACGGCCATCAGCAGGTGGGAGAACTGGCGCAAGACACCGGACCTCAACTCCCAACTCCTGATCGCCGAAGCCTTCGACGTCCCGGTCTCCGACATGGAGGCGTACGGCTGGCCCTGCTGGCTGCCCGGACGGGACGAACCGCTGCCGTTGGGGTCCGGCTACACCGCTCAAGCACTCCGAGACGCACAGAGAGCCGCCATGGACCGCCGCAGCTTCATGACCTACAGCGCCATCTCACTGGCCGGCCTTGCCGCCCAGTGGGCCACGATCGAATCCGACCGTCTCACCTTGGCCCTTGGCGGCAAACAGGTGGACACCGAACTCGTGGACTGGCTGGAGGACACCAGCGTGAAGCTGACTGCCCTGCCCACCGAACAGCGTCAGCACACCATCCGCCTGATGGACGCCCACCTCGCCACGGTGACCGACCTGATCGAGGACGGCCGCTACGGCGAGAAAACCGGTCAGCGGCTCCACCTGCTCGCCGCCTCCCTCGCCACCACCTGCGGCTGGCACCGGTTCGACCACGGCCAGCACTGGGCGGCCGGAAAGCTCTGGGGAGCGGCTTTGCACTCCGCGCACGCAGCCGGCGATCGCGACTTCGGCGCCGGAGTACTGTCCGACTTCGCCTACCAATCGAACTGGCTCGGTGAGCCCAAGGTCTCCGTGGACCAGCTCGGGTACGCGCTGTCCGGCACCGAGCACCCGACCGCCCGCTCCCTGCTGTTCCTCCGACGGGCCCGCGCCTACGCCGCGCTCGGTGACCGCTCCGCGTGCTACCGAGACCTGGCCGAGGCCGAAGTCGCGCTGGCCGTCGAGGCTGCCGATCCCGCCCCCGGTTGGTGCGCGTGGATGAGTCCGGCCGACCTAGCCGTCGACTCGGGCCAATGCCTCTTGGATCTGGGCCGGACCGACGAGGCACGCGCGCGCATGACCGAGGGCATGGCACTGCTGCCCCGCGCCAGGGACAAGACGCGCGGAATCTTCCTGGCCTACCAGGCCAAGGGCTACCTCCGGGCCAACGACGTCGAGCAGGCGCTCGCGGTCACCAACGAGTCGCTGGATCTGGCCACCCGCATCGGTGCGCCACGGTGCGTCAGCCTCGTCCGCGAGCTCGCGCCGGCCTTCAGGCCCTACCGCCAGGTGAACGGCGTCCCGGAGTTCCTCGAACGCCTCAAGGCCGGCTGAGGCCTCACCGCAGCTGAAAGATCGCGTTTCACCGCCACCGTATCGCCACAGGGCGCCCGGGAACAGGCAGCAATAGACACGAAGAGTGAGCAGATGACTGCGGCAGTCAGGGCATGCAAAAGGCCCCCTGAACTGCGAGATTGCAGATCAGGGGGCCTTCTGTAAGTCGGCGGCGGAAGAGTCGGCCTGTACGCCGGGTTCTGTCTCCCGGGTTGCTCACGCGGCCCGGGGAGGCGGCCATCCATCTAGGGCTGCCGTTGCCGACAGCCTCGTGCGGTCCACCCGCGGACTCGGGCGAGCAGCCTTCAAACGTCCGCGCACGGCGCCCGAGGGCGCCGATCTTGACCTTGCTCCAGGTGGGGTTTACCTAGCCGGCCGGGTCACCCCGGTCGCTGGTGGTCTCTTACACCACCGTTTCACCCTTACCCACCACGAAAAGCGGTGGGCGGTCTGTTTTCTGTGGCACTGTCCCGCGGGTCACCCCGGGTGGGCGTTACCCACCACCCTGCTCTGTGGAGCCCGGACGTTCCTCGGCGGGTCTGGGACCCGTCGCGACCGCCCGGCCGGCTCTTCCGCCGTAGTGGTCATGGTAGCCGCTCGGGCGGCGCCTGCCGTACACCGGACCGCACGGCCGGCGCCTCGGCGCCGAGCCGGGCCGCCACCCGGGCGGCCGTCGCGCTCGCCCAGGCGGTGGTGGTGACCACGCCGAGGGCCAGGACGGCGCCGCCGAGGCCGACCAGGATCCACCAGCCGGCGTGGCTGGCCGGGGCGAAACCGGTCGCGACCGGGCCGACCACGGCGGCGGTGACGACCGTGCCGATCACCGCCACCCCCAGCGACTGGCCGACCTGGCGGCTCGTCGAGGCGACCGCCGCCGCCACGCCCGCCTGGGCGCGCGGCATGCCGGAGACGGCCGCGTTGGTGATCGGCGCGTTCACCATGCCGAAGCCGAAGCCGAACAGCGCGTACGCGACCAGCAGCAGGGCCGGCGGGGAGTCGGCGGTGAGCCGGGTGAGCAGCAGCCCGCTGGCGGCCAGGCCCAGCCCGGCCGCGACCAGTGGCAGGCGCGGGCCCCGGGCGGCGACGATCCGTCCGGACAGCGGCGCGCAGACCAGCATCATCCCGGCCATCGGCAGCGTCCACAGGCCGGCCTCGACCGGCCCGTAGTGGCGGACGTCCTGGAGGTAGAGGGTGCTCAGGAAGAGGAAGCCGCCGAGCGCGGCGAAGGCGCAGACCGCGGTGACGGCGGCGCCGGTGAACGGCGCGCTCGCGAAGAACCGCGGGTCCACCAGCGGCTCGGCCACCCGCCGCTCCCAGAACGGGAAGGCGGCCAGCGCGAGGGCGGCGGTGGCCGCGAGCGTGAGGATCAGCGGGGAGGTCCAGCCGTGGGCCGGGCCCTCGATGATCGCGGCGGTGCCGCAGCCCAGCAGCACGATCATCAGCAGCTGCCCCACCGGGTCCGGCCGGCGGGGCCGGGGCGCACGGGACTCCGGGACGTAGCGGGCGGTCAGCGCGATGGCGGCGAGCGCCACCGGGACGTTGATCAGGAAGATCGACGGCCAGCCCGCGGCGTCCACCAGGAAGCCGCCGAGCAGCGGGCCGAGCGCCATCGAGATGCCGACCACGCCGCCCCAGACGCCGATCGCCCGGGCCCGCTCCTTGGGGTCGGTGAAGGTGTTGGTGATGATCGACATCGCCACCGGGTTGAGCATCGAGCCGCCCACCGCCTGGAGCGCCCGGAACGCCACCAGCCAGCCCAGGGACGGCGCCAGGCTGCACAGCAGCGAGCCGAGCGCGAAGCAGACCAGGCCGGTCTGGAAGACCCGGCGGCGGCCGAAGCGGTCCGCCACCGAGCCGAACAGCATCAGCAGCGAGGCCAGGACGAGGGTGTAGGCGTCGATGATCCACTGGAGCCCGGACGCCGGGGCGTCCAGGTCGCGCTGGATCGCCGGCAGGGCGATGTTCACCACGGTGTTGTCCAGGCCGACGATGAACAGGCTCAGGCAGCAGATCGCGAGGACGAGCAGACGGCGGCGTGGTCCGGGAGCGGACGGCTGGGGAGCGGGCACGGACCGATCCTCCCACCGACGGGCGGGGCCGGGCAGACGGGCGGCGCTTCCGGGTGGCGCGTCGCGCCGGGGAGGGGGCGGGGGCGCGTCGCGGCCGGGACGGGGGCCGGGGCGCAGGCGCGTCGCGGGGCGGCGGGGACGGGTGGCGGCCGGGGGCGGCGTAAGCACTCGTACGGTGGGGGAACCGACCGGGTGCGAAGGGGGATCGGGCGATGGGTGCGGTAAAGGCGGCCGGCGGTGCGGTGGCCGCGGCGCTGGGGGTGACCGGGGTGCTGCACGCGGTGTGGGCGGTGACGCCGTGGCCGTTGGGCTCCCCGGCGGAGTTCGCGGACACCGTGGTGGGAAAGGGCGACGGCGTGCCGCCTGCGGCCGCCTGCCTGGCGGTGGCGGGGGCGCTGGGGGCGGGGGCGTACCTGGTGGGGGCGGAGGCCGGGGTGCTGCCGCGGGTGGGGCCGCGGCGGCTGCGGCGGGCCGGGGTGCGGACGGTGGCGGGGGTGCTGCTGGCACGCGGGGTGGCCGGGCCGGTGGTGCTCGGGCGGGCCGGCGGGCGCTCGGAGCGCTTCCGGCGGCTGAACCTGCGGTACTACTCACCGCTCTGCGTGGCGCTGGGAGCCGGCGCGGCCGCAGTAGGGTTGCGGGGTTCGTCCGCCACAGGTTGTTGAGGAGTCCGCTGTGCTGGTGCTGTTGCCGCCCTCGGAGGGCAAGGCCGGGTCCGGGGGCGGCGGGCCGGTGGCGCTGGACCGGCTGTCGCTGCCCGGGCTGACGGCGGCGCGCGGCGCGGTGCTGGACGCGCTGGTGGGCCTGTGCCGGGGCGACCAGGACACCGCCGCCGAGGTGCTGGGGCTCTCCCCGGGCCTGCGCGGCGAGATCGCCAAGAACGCCGGGCTGCCGACGGCCGGGGCCCGCCCGGCGGGCGAGGTGTACACCGGGGTGCTGTTCGACAACCTCGGCCTGGCCACCCTGGACGCCGCCGCGTACGACCGGGCCGAGCGCTCGCTGCTGGTGTTCTCCGGCCTCTGGGGCGCCGTGCGGATCTCCGACCGGATCCCGTCCTACCGCTGCTCGATGGGCGTCAGGCTCCCGGAGCTGGGGGCGCTCGGGGCGTACTGGCGGAGCGCGATGGCCCCCGTGCTCCCGGAGGTCGCGGACGGGCTGGTGCTGGACCTGCGCAGCTCGGCGTACGCGGCGGCCTGGAAGCCGGCCGGCGAGGTGGCGGCCCGGACGGCGACCGTCCGGGTGCTCCAGGAGCGGGACGGCAAGCGCAGCGTGGTCAGCCACTTCAACAAGGCGACCAAGGGGCGGATCGTCCGGGACCTGCTGCTCGCCGGGGCCGAGCCGAAGACGCCCGGCGAGCTGATGGACGCGCTGCTCGGGCTGGGCCACCGCGTCGAGCTCGCGGCGGAGGGCACGGCCCGCAAGCCGTGGCAGCTGGACGTGGTGGTCACCGAGGTGCACTGAGGCCGGTGCACCCCGGCGGGGTCAGCGCAGGTGCGAGGTGTCGTTGAGCAGCCGCACCGAGGCGTTGCCGTCCGCGTAGTACTGGACGGCGCAGATGGACGCGGCGGACAGCTCCATCCGGTACATCGAGTCCGGCGGGGCGCCGAGCGCCAGCCGGACCAGGGTCTTGATCGGGCTGACGTGCGAGACCACCAGCACCGTCTTCCCGGCGTACCGGGCGAGGACCTTGTCCCGGGCGACGCCGACCCGGTGGGTGAGCGTGCTGAAGCTCTCGCCGTTGCCGGTCGGCCTGGCCTTGGCGGAGCCGAGCCAGGCGGTCAGGTCGTCGGGGTGGCGCTCGCGCACCTCGGCGAAGGTCAGGCCCTCCCAGGCGCCGAAGTCGACCTCGCGCAGCCCGTCCTCGTACCGGACGTCGAGGCCCAGCCGGGCGGCGACGGTCTCGGCGGTCTGCCGGGTGCGCCGCATCGGGGAGGCGACGACGGCCTGGACGGTGCCGCGCGCGGCCAGCGCCTCGGCGGCGCGCTCGGCCTGCCAGCGGCCCTTGTCGGAGAGCTCCGGGTCGGTGCCGCCACTTCCGGAGAAACGCTTCTCCGGGGTGAGCGGGGTCTCGCCGTGGCGCAGCAGGACGAAGGTGGTGGGGGTGCCGAGGTCGGCGGGGGCGGTCCAGCCGGCCTTCGGGGCGGCGGTCTGCGGCGCCGGCTCGTCGACGGAAGCGGCGGCAACGGGAGCCGCGGCCTTCGCCCTGGGCTCCCACGGGCGCCCGGCCCGGCCCGCGTCCATCGCCTCGTTGGCCAGCCGGTCGGCGTCCTTGTTCCGCTCGCGCGGGATCCAGGTGTACGTGACCCGGGCGCGCGGCAGGAGGGCGCGCGCCTCGGCGGCGAGCGGCTGCATGTCGGGGTGCTTGATCTTCCAGCGCCCGGACATCTGCTCGACGACGAGCTTGGAGTCCATCCGGACGTCCACCGAGGCATCCGGGTCCAGCTCACGGGCCGCCTTCAGCCCGGCGATCAGGCCCTGGTACTCGGCCACGTTGTTGGTGGCGTGGCCGATGAACCCGGCGGCCTCGGCGACGATCTGCCCGGTGTCCGCGTCCCGGACCACCGCGCCGTAGCCGGCCGGCCCCGGGTTGCCCCGGGACCCGCCGTCGGCCTCGACGATGAAGCGCGCCGGCACCGGCTCAGACGCCCGAGTCCGCGGTGCGGACCAGGATCCGCGAGCAGTTCTCGCAGCGGACGACCTTGTCGGCCGGCTCGGCCTTGATGGCGTTCAGCTCGGTGATGGAGAACTCCGTGCGGCAGCCCTCGCAGCGGCGCTGGTAGAGGCGGGCCGCGCCGACGCCGCCCTGGGTCTCGCGCAGCTTGGTGTAGAGCTTCAGCAGGTCGGCCGGGATGACGGCGGCGACGGTCTCGCGGTCGCGCCTGACCTTCTCGGCCTCGGCGTCGATCTCGGCGAAGGCGGCGTCGCGGCGGGCCTCGGCCTCGGTCAGGACGACGGTGGAGTGCTCCAGGCGGGCGGACAGCTCCTCGACCCGGGAGACGGCGCTCTCCTGGCGCTCCATGATCCCCAGCACGACCTCCTCCAGGTCGGCCTGGCGCTTGGCGAGCGAGCCGATCTCGTGCTGGAGGTTCTCCAGGTCCTTCGGCGAGGTGATCGCGCCGGAGTCCAGGCGCTGCTGGTTGCGGTCGGCACGGGCGCGGACCTGCTCGACGTCCTGCTCGGCCTTGGTCAGCTCGCGGGCGGTGTCGCCCTTCTGGGCCTCGGCGGCGACGACGAGGTCCTTGAGCGCGGTGTGGTCGGCGGTGGCCTTGTCGATCTCGGCGTGCTCGGGCAGGCTCCGGCGCCGGTGGGCCAGCTGGTCGAGCTTCGAGTCGATGGCCTGGAGGTCGAGCAGGCGGTTCTGGTCGGCGGGCGCGGCGTTCAAGCGGAGAGCTCCTGTGAATCGGGTCAGGCGGTGAAGGACATGGGGGCGTGCGCGGTCCACGGGTCGGTGACCCGGTGGGAGACCTTGGTCTCCACGGCCCAGCCGCGCTGGTCGGCGGCGGCCAGCAGGGCCCGCTCGGCCAGGGTGAGCCAGGGCCACTCGGTGGCCCAGTGGGCGGCGTCGAGCAGCGCGGTCTGCGACGCCTCGGCGGCCTCGGAGGCCGGGTGGTGGCGCAGGTCGGCGGTCAGGTAGGCGTCCACGCCGGCCGAGCGGGCGTCGGCGAGGAAGCTGTCGCCCGAGCCGCCGCACACCGCGACCCGGCTGACCAGCCGGTCCGGGTCCCCGGACACGCGGACGCCGGCGGCGGTGGCGGGCAGGCCGCTCGCCACCCGGGCGGCGAAGGCGGAGAGGGGCAGCGGGGGCTCCAGCAGGCCGATCCGGCCGGTGCCGCGGCGGCCCAGCGGGTCGGTCGGGTCCGGCAGCAGCGGGCCGGTCACCCGCAGGCCGACCGCCTCGGCCAGCGCGTCCGAGACGCCCGGGTCGGCGTGGTCGGCGTTGGTGTGGGCGACGTGCAGGGCGATGCCGTTGGTGATCAGCGTGTGCACCACCCGGCCCTTGAAGGTGGTGGCGGCGACGCTGGTGGTGCCACGCAGGTAGAGGGGGTGGTGGGTGACCACGAGGTCGGCGCCCCACTCCACGGCCTCGTCGACGACCGTCCGGACGGGGTCGACGGCGAACAGCACGCGGTTGACCTCGGCCTGAGGGTCTCCGCAGACCAGGCCGACGGCGTCCCAGGACTCCGCCCACTGCGGGGGGTAGACCTCTTCGAGCGCGGTGATGACGTCGGACAGTTTCGGCACCTGTCGAGACTACCGTGCGCGCGGGGGCGGTCGGGCCTCGGCCGTTCGGCCCGCCGCCGGGGGAACCGCCGCTACCGTTTCGGCCCGCCGCCGGGGGAACGCCACCGCCGTTCGGACGCGGGCGCTGCGGGCGTACGGGTGCGCGTCAATCCGCGGCGAGCGGCGCCCGGCGGGTTCCGCACGCCCCTTACCCCGCCGCACGCCGGGCGCCCGTTACTCACAGCAGGGTTCTCACGCGCACGCGAAACCGCACCGGTGCACCCTTACGAGTGAAGTGACCGGCTCTTCGTTGAGGCTCAGATCGGCTCGAAAGTAACTTCACTCCTGCGAACGGGAGTTGCCCCGGCGGCAGCCGCGACCACGGTCGGGCGGCGCCGGGCCGGACGGGATCCGGGTGGGCGCTCCCGTACCGGGGCGGTACGGCCGCCCCGTCCGGGAGAACCGGTCAGGCCGGGCCGCCGCCCCGGGTGCCGCGAGCAGTGGGCACCCGGGGCGGCGGCCGCGACGAAGGGATGCGGTGGCGGATGGGGGCGGACACCTCGCTGCGTACGGCCGGGGAACGGGGAGCGGCGGCGGCCCGGGGCCCGGCTGCGGCCGGCTCACGGCCCGCGGGAACGCGGCCGGCGGAAGCATGGTCGGCGGGCACGTGGCCGGAGACCGCGCGGGCGGCCCTGGCCGCCCGGCGCCGGGGCGGCGGGCGCGGCGCGCGGTCGGCCGGCCGGTACGCGCTGACCGCCGCCGTCCGGCACGGCGCGCAGGGCGGGGTGTTCCTCGGCCGGGAGACGGCGAGCGGCGCCGAGGTGGTGGTCAAGCAGGCCCGGGCGCGGCAGGGGGCGGGCCCGGCCGCCGCCGACGCCCGCGAGGCGCTGCGGCACGAGGCGGCGGTGCTCGACCGGCTGGCGGGGCAGGGGCTGGCGCCGCGCACCGTCGAGCTGGTCGAGCACGGGGACTCCCTCTTCCTGGTGCAGGAACGAATCGCCGGACAGCCCCTCGACGGCTGGGTGGCCGCCCGGCTGCGGCGCGACGGCAGCCCCGACGTCGACTGGGCCGAGGCCGGGCCGGTGGCGCACCGGCTGCTCGACCTGGTCGAGCGGGTGCACGCCCAGGGGCTGGTGCTGCGCGACCTCTCCCCCGACAAGGTCGTGGTCGGCCCGGACGGCACGCCGCGGCTGGCCGACCTCGCACGCGCCGCCGAGGCCGGACGGCCCGCGGGCTCGGCCGGCGCCCCCGGCTACCGCGCCCCCGAGCACGGCCCCGGCCGGCTCGCCCCGGCGCGCCGCCGCCTCGCCGACCCGGCCGTCGACCGGTACGCGCTCGGCGGGCTGCTCTTCCTCCTGGCCACCGGCCACGATCCGCTGCTGCCGGAGGACCTCCCGGCGGCCCGCCCCGTCGCCGACCGCCTCGGCCGCTGGCTCGCCCTCGCGGCCAGGACCGGCGGGACGGCCCGACGGCTGGCACCGGCGATCCTCGGGCTGCGGGCCGAGGACCCGCGGCGGCGGTGGACGGTGGCCCGGGCCCGGGCGGCGCTGCCCTCGGCCCCCGGCGGGCCCGGCGGCCCGACCGCCGTGGCCAAAACCCCCGGGGCGGGCGGAGCATGAACGCGGCCACCCGGACCACGACCCAGGCGCTGCGCCGCCAGGGCTTCACCTTCGCCGCTGACGGCAGCCACGCCGCCTGCCTCGCCTCCTCCGCCGACAGCGGCTGGTACGCGGAGAGTTGGCACCTGCCGCAGGACGGCGGACCGGCCGTTCCCACCGCACTGCCGCTGCCCGGCAACCGCGCCGAGGGCCCGCGCTCGCAACTGGTCGCCCTGCCGGACGGCTCGGTGCTGGTCTGTCGGCACGACGGCGAGCGGCACGACCTCGTCCGGCTCTCCTGCGGCGCCGACGGCCCGTCGCACGACACGGCCGCGGAGAGCGGCGGCAGCGCCGTGGAGCAGCCGTTGGGCTCGCTGCGGATGACCGGCCTGCGGATCCTGCCCGTCCCGCCGCAGCCCGGGGCCGGCCCGCGGGCCCCCGTGGCGGTCGCGCTCGGCAGCGACACCCGCCCGGCGACCACCGCCTGGCTGGTCCGCGCGGACGGCAGCGCGCCGGAACCGGTCGCCGAGATCCCGGGCCTGCACGGCGGCGGCACCTGGCTGGACCGGACGGGCACGCTGCTCGCGCTGGACCGGGTGAACGCGGGCCTGGTCCGCAGCGTGGTGCTCGACCTGCGGGACGGCCGCACCACCCCGCTGCTGGAGATCGGTCCGCTGAGCAACGACCGCCTGGTGCTGTTCGACCCGGAGAGCCGGTTCGCGATGGTGCGCAGCGACGCACCCGGCACCGACCGGCTCGGCTGGGGCGTGCTCGGCGCCGGGGAGCCGCTGCGGTTCCCGGAGTGCCTGCACGTCGCCGGCTTGTCGCTGCGGCCGGTCGCCCTGCGGGTGGCGGCGGACGGCCCCCGGGTCGCGGTGCAGGTCGACCACGGCGCGGGGTCGGCGCTGGCGCTGTGGCGCCCCTCGGCCGGCCGGCTGGACCCGCTGGCGGTGCCGCCCGGCCGGCTCGGCACGGTCGGCCACTGGAGCGGGGCCGGGCTGCGGCTGCCGTACTCCTCCCCCGACCATCCGGCCGCGCTGGCCACCCTGGACGTCGACGCGCTGCTGGCGCACGGCCCGCTCCCGGCGGCCTCCGGCCCCGCCCCGCTGCCGCTCCAGCTCGCGCCGCTGGCCTCGGGGTTGCCCGGCCCGTGGCGGGACACCGCGCTGCCCTGGCACCCCGGCGGAGTGCGCCCGGTGCGGAGCGTGCCGCCCGGCTGGCGGCTCGACGGCAGCACCCCGCCCGGGGACGGCGGCCGCTGGCAGCCCGCGCAGAGCCTCGAACTCGCGGGCCCGGCGGGCCCCCTGGAGGCGGTGGTGTACGGCGGGGACGCCTGGCTGAGCAGTCCGCACCTGGTGCTGGCGCTGCACGGCGGCCCGGCGGACGCCTGGCGGCTGGAGTTCGATCCGGCCCTGCAGCGGATGGCGGCCGAGGGCCTGGCCGTCGTCGCGCCGAACCAGCGCGGCTCCACCGGCTACGGGGTGGCGCACGCGATGGCGATCCGGGGTGCCTGGGGCGGCCCCGACCTGGACGACGTGCTGTACCTGCTGGACGGCATCGCGGGCCAGCGCGCCGCCCTCGGCCTGGAGCCGCCGGCCCTCTTCGGGGTCAGCTACGGCGCCTTCCTGGCGCTGCTGGCGGCGGCGCACGCACCGGCCGAGCAGGTCTCCCGCTGCGCGGTGGTCGCACCGTTCCTGTCCGGCGCCCGGCTGCTGGCCGAAGCGGCGCCGCCGGTCGGGGCGTTGACCAGCCGCCTGGGCGGCGGGGAGCAGATCGCCGACGCCCGCGGGCCGCGCGACGTGCTGCAACTGGCGCACCGGCTGAGCGCGCCGCTGCTGGTGGTGCACGGCAACCGGGACGAGGTGGTGCCGGTGAGCCAGTCCCGGTCGCTGCGGCACGAGCTGCTGCGGATCGGCCGGGTCGAGGGCGAGGACTTCCGGTACGTCGAGGCGGCGGGCTCCGGGCACGAGGTGCTCGCCGACGAGGGCGCGGCCGTCCTGCACGAGCTGCTGGCCACGTTCCTGCGGACCGGCCGACCGGGGTGAGCCGCGCCCTGGCCCCGGCGCGGGTAGGGGCGCGTACCCGCGCCGGGGCCGGGGCTTGGGCGGTCCGGGTGAACTCGCCGGGCGCAGGGGCGATGTGGCGGACATGGGTACGGACCTTTCGACCGCCCGGCCCGCGCGGCGGTGCCGGACGGGGCGATCCGGCGGCGCCGCACCGCGGCCGGGTGCTGCGGCACGGCCGCCGGCGCGCTTGCGGGCCCCGGACCAGCCCGGGCGGGGCGTCAGGATCTCGATAGGCCCTCGTCCGCCCCGGCCGTTATGGTGGCCGGGGCACGGGCCGCGATCACCGGCTACGGGCGCGTACCGAGCGCCCGATCGGGGACCCGACCGCGCGCCGCCGGCGCCGGCGGGGCGCCGATGACCCGCACCCTCCGCACGGAAGACGAATCTCATGTCCGACACCCTCACCGACACCACCGGACCCGCGGCTACCGGGACCGACGCCGACGAGAAGACGGCCAAGGGCACCGCGGCGCACGGCCGCCACCGCGGTGGCTCCGCCGCCGACGACAGCCCGGGGACCGACCCGCACGGCCGCCACCGGGCGGCCGGGGCGCAGGGCTGACCGCCGGCACCGGGGCTGACCGCGCCGGGGGCCCGTCGGGAGGGCACCGCCTCCCCGGCGGGCCCCCGCGGTTCCCGGAGCCGCCCGCCCGGCCCCGGAGGCGTCCGCTCAGCCCAGCGTCACGACCGTCCGCAGCGCCTCGCCGCTGCGCATCTGCGCGATCGCCTCGTTGACCTCCGCGAGCCCCACCCGGTGGGTGACCATGCCGTCGAGGTCGATCCGCCCCGCCCGCCAGAGGTCCACCACCAGCCCGATGGTGCGCGCCACCGTCGCCCCGCCGTAGAGCGAGGGCAGCAGGCGCTTCTCGTTGAAGAACAGCTCGCCCATGGTGAACCGCGCGTGGTCGTCCTGCGCGCCCGCGCCGATGACGACCACCGCGCCGCCGCGCCGGGCCGCCTCGTAGCCGGCCCGGACGGTGGCCGCGCGGCCGACCGCCTCGAAGACGTAGTCGAAGCCGCCGCCGGGCAGCGCCCTGGCCGCCGCCTTCAGCTCCTCGGGCGCGATCGCCTCGGTGGCGCCGAACGCCAGGGCGCGCTCGCGGCGCGAGGCCACCGGGTCGACGACGGTGATCCGGCCGGCGCCGCACACCCGGGCGCCCTGCACGGTGGCCACGCCGACCCCGCCGGCCCCGATCACCGCGACCGAGGCGCCGGGCTCGACCCGGGCGGTGTTCACCGCGGCGCCGATGCCCGTGGTGACCCCGCAGCCGATCAATGCGGCGGCCTCGTACGGGAGGTCGTCCGGCACCCTGATGACGGCGTTCGCCGCGACCACGACCTCCTCCGCGAAGGCCCCGGTGCCGTAGAAGCCGGAGGCGCCCAGCCCGCCCTCGGCGATCAGGAAGCCGGGGGCGCCGAGGCTGCGCAGGCTGGCGACGCACAGGTGGCCGCGGTCCCGGCGGCAGTGGTCGCACCGGCCGCACGGGGCCATCCAGCAGAGCACCACGCGGTCGCCGGCGGCGAGGCCGGTGACGCCCTCGCCGACCTCCAGCACGTCCCCGGCGCCCTCGTGCCCGGGGACGAAGGGCGCGGGCTGCGGCAGGACGCCGCTCATCGCGGAGAGGTCCGAGTGGCAGAGGCTGGCGGCACGCATCCGGACCCGTACGGTGCCCGGCCCGAAGCCGACGGCCGTCACGTCCTCGCGGACGTCGAGGGTCTCCTGACCGGTCTTGTGCAGGACGGCTGCGCGCATGTGCTGCTCCCGTGGGCCTGGTGTTCCTCGGATCGGCGGTCGCGCCGATTCTGGCACGGGCCGCGCGGGACGACGAGAACGCGTTCCACGGGCAGGCCCGGCCCCGGACGCCCCGGCGCCGCCCCCGCCGCTACCGTCGAGTAGGGTCCGTGCACGTCCTGCGCCCGCGTCCCGACCCCGAGGAGCATCCCGTGTCCGACCTGCTGCTGAGCGCCGAGCCGGCGCCCGAGGTGCTGGCGGCGTTCGAGGGCGCCACCGGTTTCATGCCGCTGGACGAGGGGCTCGCGCTGTACGCCGCGGCGGTGGCGGCCGCGCGGAGCACCGGGCTGCCGGTGCTGGAGATCGGCACCTACTGCGGCCGCTCGGCGGTCCTGCTGGCGGCCGCGGCCCGGGAGGCCGGGACGGTCGCGCTGACCGTCGACCACCACCGCGGCTCGGAGGAGCAGCAGCCCGGCTGGGAGTACCACGACCCGACGCTGGTCGATCCCGAGGTCGGGCTGATGGACACCCTGCCGCGGTTCCGCCGCACCCTGCACGCCGCCGGGCTGGAGGAGCACGTCGTGGCGCTGGTCGGCCGCTCACCGCGGATCGCCGCGCTGTGGGGGCGCCCGCTGGGCCTGGTGTTCATCGACGGCGGGCACACCGACGAGCACGCGACCGGCGACTACGAGGGCTGGGTGCCGCACCTGGCGCCGGAGGGCCTGCTGGTGGTGCACGACGTCTTCCCGGACCCGGCGGACGGCGGCCAGGCCCCGTACCGGGTGTACCTGCGGGCGCTGGCCGAGGGCTTCGAGGAGGTCTCGGCGACCGGCTCCCTGCGCGTCCTGCGCCGCGCCGACCGGTAGCTTCGCGCGCCGCACGCCCAGGGCGCGTCCCCCTTCCCGCCCGGCGCCCCGCACCGATGCTCTAACGTCGTGCCGGGGCTGTCGGGCGCCGGATCGAACGGTACGGTGGCCGCGCAGCACCAGGCAGAGCATCGGCGGACGGTGGGGGCCAGCAGCGACATGACGGACCAGCAGAACAGCGCTCCGGCGGTCTGGGACCCGACCGCGCGCGGTGGCGCCGGCGGCTGGGTGCGCGGGCCGCAGCGCCCGGCCGACGCGCAGTCCGCCCCCGAGTCGCCCGCCGCCCCGGCCCCCGCCGCCCCCGGGCCCTCCACCCCCGAACCGTCCGCGTCCGGGCCGGCCACCCCCGGGCAGTCCACCGCCCGCCCCGGCCCGATGGCCCCGCCGCCCGCGCCCGGCGCCGTCGGCGACCAGGGCCCGCCGCTGGGCGCCCGCCCGTACCTGGCCGCCTCCCCCGGCTACGACCCGCCGACCGCCCGGCTGCACCCCCTCGCGCCGCCGCCCCCGGCCGTTCCGCCGGCCGCGGCGCCGTTCCCCTCCCCCGCGGGCGCCCGGCCCCCGCAGCGGACGCCCGGCCACGACTACCTCCTCCAGCCGCCGACCGCGCCGCCGCCCCCGTACGGCACCGGGCCCGACCACCCGACCGCGCCGGGGGACGAAGAGGAGCGGCCGACCAACCGCAAGGCCCCGCTGCTGATCGGCTTCGCGCTGCTCCTGGTGCTGGCGCTCGGGGGCGGCCTGCTGTTCGCCGTGCAGGGCGAGGACGGGAACGACCGGGCCGCGCCCGCGCCGGCCTCCGCCCCGGCGACCGGCGCGGAGAACCCGCCGCCCGCCCCCGCGCCCACCGGGGCGGACGCGCCGTCCGCCGCCGCGAGCGCCTCCGGCCCGCCCTCCGGCACGCCCGCCCCGGCCCCGACCACCGCCGGCCCGGCCGCCCAGGCGCAGGCCCAGGCGCTGGACGGCCTGCTCAGCGAGGGCGAGAACGCCAAGGCCCCGATCGGCAGCGCCGTCGCCAAGGTGACCAGTTGCCCGGCCAAGGCCGACATCGAGAGCGCCGCGCAGACCTTCGACAGCGGCGCGAGCCAGCGGGCCGCCCTGCTGGCCAAGCTCGCCCAGCTGAGCGTCACCGACGTCCCGGGCGGCGCGGACGCGGTGAACTCGCTGAAGTCCGCCTGGCAGCTGTCCGCCGACATCGACAAGGCGTACGCGAGCTGGGCGCGCGCCGTCGCCGCCCAGGGCTGCACCGGCCGGGCCCCGACCACCGCGGACAAGAAGCACGCCGACGAGCTCAACCCGCAGGCCACCCAGGCGAAGACGGACTTCATGAACAAGTGGAACCCGATCGCGAAGAACTACGGCCTGACCACGCGCACCCAGGACAGGATCTGACCGACCAGTGACCGGTTCCGCCTCCCGACCGCCCCGCCGCTCCGCCCTGCTGCGCGCCACCACCGCCGCGGCCGTGGCCGTCCCCCTCTGCACGGCGGGCTGGTTCGGCTGGCACGCGCTCGACCGCTCCGGCCCGACCGGCGCCGCGGCAGCCGCGTCGGCCCCGTCCACCGCCCCGGCCCCGGCCGGAGCCGGGGACGCCCCGACGGCCACGGGCGCGCCGGACACCCCCGCGGCCCCGGACCAGCCGGTCGCCCCGCCACCGTCCACCGCTCCGACCGCCCCGGCCGCCGCGACCCCGCCCCCGCGCCCGCCCGCCGGAACCGGCGGGCTGACCGGCCGCACCGTCCTGCTCGACCCCGGCCACAACCCCGGCAACTCCGCCCACCCCGCCGAGATCAACCGCCGGGTGGACATCGGCAACGCCCGCAAGGAGTGCGACACCACCGGCACCGAGACCGACGCCGGCTACACCGAGGCCGAGTACAGCCTGGACGTCTCCCGCCGGGCCCGCGCCCTCCTGGCCGCCCGGGGCGCCACCGTGGTGCTGACCCAGGACGGCGACCGCCCCTGGGGCCCGTGCATCGACGAGCGCGCCCGCGCGGGCGCCGACGCGCACGCCGACGTCGCGGTCTCGGTGCACGGCGACGGCGGCCCGGCGGGCGGCAGCGGGTTCCACGTGATCATGCCCGCCCGGGTGGTGGCCGGGAAGGCCGACAACGCGGCGATCGTCGAGCCCTCGCGCCGGCTCGGCCTCCTGCTGCGCGACCGCTTCCGCGCCGCGACCGGTGAGCCGTACGCGGACTACCTGGCCGAGGACGGCCTGGACACCCGCTCCGACCTGGGCGGCCTCAACCTCTCCACCGTCCCCAAGGTGTTCATCGAGTGCGGTAACATGCGCAACTCGACGGACGCGAAGCGGATGACGGACCCTCAGTGGCGCCAGCAGGCGGCCCAGGGGATCGCCGACGCGCTGACCGCGTTCCTGACGGCCCAGGAGAAGACCGAAGAGCCGCAGGGGAGTTGAACCGCACACCCCCGGAGGACGGCGCTCCGCCCGGGCCGCACGGTGTGCAACGACTTCGCCCCGTTCCCGAGCCCGCCGTGCACCGGCAGGACGGTTGGGCCTAGGCTTCTGGTCCGTTCGGGAGTTTCGGCCGGTCAGCCCGACCGTACGAGTCACCGTCCACGACACGTCAACGAGGGGAACGTTAGTGAATCTGCGCGCTCTCACCAGGGGAGACGCCGCCGTCGCAGGCGCGGCCGTCCTGCTCTTCATCGCCTCCTTCCTGCCCTACTGGACCGTGGACTGCGGCAGCAGCCGGTACTGCCCCTCGTCGCAGAACGCGTGGAGCACGGACCTGTTCCCGATCCTGCCGTCGATCTACCTCCTCGGCATCGCCGCGGCGGTGCTGATCCTGGTGCAGCGCTTCCAGGGCGTGGCGGCGGCCAACCGCCAGGTGCTCGGCCTGCGGCTGGACCAGTGGGGCATCGCGTTCTCCGTCACGGCGCTGTGGACCTCGGTCTGGTCGCTCGGCGGCGGCACCTCCAGCTCCGTCGTCAGCCACGGCTTCGGCGCCTGGCTCGGCTTCATCGCGCTGCTCGTGCTCGCCGGCGCCGCCGCCGCGGGCCCCCTGGTGCCCGCGCTGAAGGCCCCGCTGGTCTCCGACCGCCCGGCGGCCGTCCCCGGCCAGTACGGCTACCCGGGCCAGACCGGCCACCCGGGTGCGCCCGGCCAGCCCGGCCAGTACGGCTACCCGGCCCAGGGCCACGACCCGGCGTTCGGCGGCCAGGGCGGCTACGGCTACCCGGGCGCCGGCCAGCCGGTCCCGGCCGCCCAGCCGCACGACGCCGTCGCCCCGGTGGCGCAGCCGGCGCCGGCCGCGCAGCCCGCACCCGCCCCGGCGGCGGACTTCCAGCCGTTCTGGTTCGCCGTCCCGGCCCCGCGCCAGCTGGCCCCGAAGGACAACCCGGCCGGCGCCCCGGTCGGCGAGGTCGTGCCGGGCACCTGGTACCTCGCCGTCGAGCAGCGCGGTGCCGCGCTGGTCGCGCAGCTGCCGGACGGCACCCAGGGCGTGCTCGCCGACACCTCGGGCATCCAGCGCGGCTGACGCCCCCGGACGCAGACCGCGAAGGGGCGGGACCGGTTCCCCGGTCCCGCCCCTTCGGCGTGCGCGCCGCGCCGTGGCCGCGCTCGGCAGCAGTCCCCGACCGCCGGCCCGCGCGGCTCAGCAGCAGTCCCCGACCACCAGCCCGGCCGGCAGGTGCTCCCCGCCGAAGACCGCGACCGTCGCCGGGTCCCCGCCGAGCGCGGCCACCGCGAGCAGCAGCGCCCCGGCCGTCCAGGTGGTGCGCTCCTCCGGCCAGATCGCGTCGTCCTCGAACACGTAGCCGGTCCAGTACGAGCCGTCCTCGTGCCGCAGGTGCTTCTGGATCCAGCGCAGGATGTCCACCGCGCGGTCGGACTCGCCGACCGCCCAGAGCGCGAGCGCCAGCTCGGCGCTCTCCCCGCCCGTCACCCACGGGCGGTCGCTGACGCAGCGCACGCCGAGGCCGGGGACGACGAAGCGCTCCCAGTCCCGCTCGATCCGGGCCAGCGCCGCCTCGCCGCGCAGGCCGGTGCCGAGCACCGGGTAGTACCAGTCCATCGAGTAGCGGCCCTTGTCGAGGAACCGCTCGGGGTGGTGGGCGACGGCGTGCCCGAGCCGCCCGGCGGCGAGCTCCCAGTCGGGCTGCGGCTCCTCCAGGTACTCGGCGACGGCCAGGCCGCAGCGCAGCGCGTGCAGGATGCTGGACGAGCCGGTGAGCAGCGCCTCGCCGGTGGCGGTGCCGTCCTCGTCGACCCGCCAGGCGATCGGGCCGCCGGGCAGCCGCAGCCCGACGATGAAGTCCAGGGCGCGCCGGACGACCGGCCAGATCCACTCCAGGAAGGCGTCGTCGCCGGTGCTGAGGTGGTGGTGCCAGACCCCGACCGCGACGTAGGCGCAGAAGTTGCTCTCCTTGGCCCGGTCGGTGACCGCGCCGTCGGTGTAGGCGGCGTACCAGGAGCCGTCCGGGTTCTGGGTGGCGGCGAGCCAGCGGTAGGCGGCCTCGGCGGCGGCGTGCTCGCCGGCCGTGTCGAGGGCCATCGCGGCCTCGGTGTGGTCCCAGGGGTCGAGGTGGTGGCCGGCGAACCAGGGTATGGCGCCGTCGGGGCGCTGCTCGGCCAGGATGCTGCGCACGGTGTCGGCGGCCTGCTCGGCGTCGAGCACCCCGTCGAGCAGCAGCGCCTCGGGGACGGCGGCGGTCACGCCGCGCCGCCCGGCGCGCGGTGGGGCTTGGTGGCGTACGCGACGAAGCTCTTGCCGATCACCGGGTTGAGCGCCCGCTCGGCGGCCTTGGTGAGGGTGCTGATCACCGGGGTGCCGACGATGTCCCAGACCAGCAGCTGGTGGTAGGCCTTGACCGGCAGCGCCTTGTCGTTGCCGACGCCGACCGCGCACTTGATCCACCAGTACGGCGAGTGCAGCGCGTGCGCGTGGTGGGTGCCGTACGGCTCCAGGCCGGCGTCCCGGAGCTTGCCGAGCAGTTCGTCGCCCCGGTAGATCCGGATGTGGCCGCCCTCGTTCGCGTGGTACTCGTCGGACAGTGCCCAGCAGATCCTCTCCGGCAGCCAGCGGGGCACCGTGACGGCCAGCAGGCCGCCCGGCTTGAGGACCCGGAACATCTCGTCGAGCACGCCCCGGTCGTCCGGGATGTGCTCCATCACCTCGGAGATGATGATCCGGTCGAAGGACTCGTCCTCGAACGGCAGCGCCAGCGCGTTGCCCTCCAGCGCGGCCGCCGACGCGCCCTCGGGGGCCTCACCGGCCTGCTCCATCGCCGCGAACCACTTCCTGACCTCGGCGATCTCCTCGGCGTTCTGGTCGAGGGCGATCACGTTGGCCCCGCGGCGGTAGCACTCGAACGCGTGCCGGCCCCCGCCGCACCCCAGGTCGAGCACCCGGTCGCCGGGGGCGAGCGGGAAGCGCGAGAAATCGACGGTCAGCACTGCGGGACTCCCATTCCTGTTGCTACCGGGCATTCCTGACGCCCGGCCATGCTTCGTCGTACGGCGCGCGGACCCGGCACGGACCCGCGAGAGGCGGCCCGGGGCGCGCCCTAGGCCACGTACCGCCACCCCGGCCCGGAGCGGGCCCGGGCGCCGGCTCCGGTGGCGATCGCCGCGCGGTAGGCCTCGGCGGTCAGCTCGGCGGCCCGCTCCCAGGTGAACCGGGCCAGCACCCGCTCCCGCCCGGCCGCGCCGAGCCGGGCCCGCAGCGACGGGTCGTCCAGCAGCCGGCCGAGCGCGGCGGCCAGCGCGTCCGCCTCCCCCGGCGGCACCGCCAGGCAGGTCCGCCCGTCCGGCCCGGCCACCTCGGGGATCGCCCCGCCGGTGGTGGCGACCAGCGGGGTGCCGGTGGCCATCGCCTCGGCGGCGGGCAGCGAGAAGCCCTCGTACAGCGAGGGGACGCAGGCCACCTCGGCCGAGCGGTAGAGGTCGACCAGCTCCCGGTCGGTCAGGCCGCTGCGGAACTCGATGTGCCCGGCCAGCCCGAAGCGGCGCACCGCGTCGGCCACCGGCCCGTCGTCCTTCTGCGGCTTGCCGACCACCACGAGGTGGGCCTCCCGCTCGGTGCGGACCTTGGCGAGCGCCTCGACCAGGAAGACCAGGCCCTTCAGCGGGACGTCCGCGCTGGAGGTGGTGACGATCCGGCCGGGGACCCGGTCGACCGCCGCCGAGGGCGACCACAGCCGGGTGTCGGCGCCGATCGGCACCACCGAGATCGCGTCCGGCGCGGCGCCCAGGTGCTCGGCGATCTCGCGCCGCGAGGTGCCGGAGACGGTGATCACGTGGTCCAGCCGGGCGGCGACCCGGCGCTGCATCCGGGTGAAGGCGTACCAGCGGCGCAGCGACAGCCGCCTGCCCCGGGTGGTGGCGGCGTCCAGCTCCAGCTGCCGGTCCACGGTGATCGGGTGGTGGATCGTGGTGACCAGCGGGAAGCCGTGCCGGGCCAGGCCGAGCAGGCCGTAGCCGAGGGTCTGGTTGTCGTGCACCACGTCGTAGCGGCCCTTGTGGGCGGCCAGGTAGCGGCGGGCGCGCAGCGAGAAGGTGAGCGGCTCGGGGAAGCCGCCGGTGCGCATGGTGGCGTACTCCAGCACGTCCACCGGGCCGCGGAACTCGCCGCGGGCCGGGGTGCGGAAGGGGTCGTCGGCGCGGTAGAGGTCCAGGCTGGGCAGCTCGACCAGGCGCACCGAGCCGGGGCCGTCCACCTCGTCCAGCACCGGGAAGGGCTGGGCCCCGATCACGTCCACGTGGTGGCCGAGCCCGGCCAGCTCCCGGGAGAGGTGCCGTACGTACACGCCCTGACCGCCGCAGAACGGGTCCCCGCGGTACGACAGCAGGGCAATCCGCAGCGGCTGCGCGATCATCCTGGGCCCTCTTCTCTAGCTGCTATCGGTGCTGCCGGTCGTGCGTCCGGTCGCTAAAGTAGATCAGGTTCCAGTGGCTGGGGAACTCGTCGTCGACCACGTGAACAATGAGAGACCTCGAAGATACCGGCCCGTAGCTTTCCCCCAGGAGCCAGGGCTGGTGATTCCCGCCACGCCGAACCCCGCCGACCACGTGGAGCACCCCGCCACTCTCGCCCGCCCGGGAGCACCCTTGCCGCCACCCCCTCCATCGACGCTGCCGCCGCTCTCGCCGTCCGCACCGCCCCCCGGCGAGCCGCAGCTGACCGCGCGCCAGGCCGAACGGCGCCGGCGCATCCTGCGGGCCGCCACCGCGCTGGCGGTGCGCGGCGGGTACGAGGCGGTGCAGATGCGGGAGGTCGCGGAGAGCGCCCAGGTCGCCCTCGGCACCCTCTACCGGTACTTCCCGTCCAAGGTGCACCTGCTGGTCGCGGTGATGCTGGAGCAGCTGCAGGGCCTGCACGAGCACATCCGGCGGCACCCGCCGACCGACCGGGAACCGGCGCCGAGGGTCGCCGACACCCTCACCCGGGCCTTCCACGCGCTGCAGCGCGAGCCGCTGCTCGCCGAGGCGATGGTCCGGGCGCTGTCCTTCGCGGACCGCTCGGTCGGGGCCGAGGTGGACCGGGTCAGCGCGGCCACCGGGCAGCTCATCCTGGATGCGATCGGCCAGTGCGGGCCGCCCACCGAGAGCCAGCGCGCGGCCGTCCGGGTGATCGAGCACACCTGGCACTCGGCGCTGGTCTCCTGGCTCTCCGGACGCTCCTCGATCGCCGAGGTGCGAGCCGACCTGCACACCGCGGCGCGGCTGCTCACCCTGCCCTGAGCGGGCCGCCGCCCGCGCCGCCGACTGGAACCTGTTCCTGCCCGCGCGGAGCCGCCGCCCCGGCCGCGGCGGCTAGAGTCGACGGGCAGCACAACTCCATCCCGCCCCTCCCCCGGGGGAAGCCGGTGCGAATCCGGCGCTGACCCGCAGCCGTGAGACCGGCGCCGCCCCGGCGGCCCGGTCGAGTCGGAGCACCCGGGGACGGGCGAGCGGCCAGTCCGGACGTACGCGCCCGGCACCCGTCGAGGACTACGGAACGGCCCCGCCCGGGCCACCACCGCTCACCGAAAGGCACCCCCGCACCATGCTGACCGCCGCCCGCCTGGGCGCCGCCGCCCTGTCCGCCGCGCTGCTCACCGGCCTCGCCGCCGCACCGGCCCTCGCCGACACCCCCGCACCCGCCGTCCCGGACGGCCTGTACGGCAGGAGCGACCCGACGTACGACGGCGTCTGGCGGCAGTCGCTGGCGCTCACCGCGCTGATGGCGGCCGGTGTCCGGCCCGCCGACTCGGCGGTCGAGTGGCTCACCGGGCAGCAGTGCGAGGACGGCGGCTGGCCCTCGTACCGGGCCGCCGGCGCCGCCTGCGTCGCCACGGCCGAGGACAGCAACGCCACCGCCGTCGCCATCCAGGCCCTGACCGCCCTCGGCGGGCACCAGGAGGCCGTCGACAAGGGCGTCGGCTGGCTCAGGAGCACCCAGAACGCCGACGGCAGCTGGGCCTACAACCCGGGCAGCCCGGGCGACGCCAACTCCACCGGCCTCGCCGTCAACGCGCTGTTCGCCGCCAAGGCCGACCCGGCGGGCGTCGCCAAGGCCGGCAAGTCCGCCTTCGACGGGCTCGCCCGGTTCCAGCTCGGCTGCGCCGCCCCCGCCGACCAGCGCGGGGCCTTCGCCTACCAGGCCGACCCGGCCGGCGGCCCGCTCACCCCGAACGCCCTGGCCAGCGGCCAGGCCGCGCTCGCCGCCGCCGGCGGCCACCTGCCGGTCGCCGGCTCGGTGCACGCCGACACCGCGCCCAAGGCCCTCGCCTGCGCCTCCGACGCCTCCGCCGCCGCGGCCCCGGTGCCGCACGCGGACTCCGGCGAGGCCGCCGGCGCCTACCTCACCGCCCGGCTTGCGGCCGAGGGCGGCCACCTCAGCCTCACCACCCCGGGTGCCGAGCCGAAGCCCGACTACACCGCCACCGCGTGGGCCGCCCTCGCCCTGATCCAGAGCGGCCACCCCGAGCAGGCCGCCGGCGCCGTCGACTGGCTCGCCACGGAGGGCGCCGCCTGGACGAAGGACGGCAGCGACGCCGGCGCCACCGCGACCCTGCTGCTGGTCTCCGAGGCCGCCCACCGCGACACCGCCGCCCTGACCGGCCGGCTCACCGCCCTCGGCCCGGCGCCCAAGGCCACCGCCGCCGCCTCCGCCGAGGCCTCCGCCCCGGCGAAGAAGAAGGACGGCGGCGGCATCGGCCAGTACTGGCTCATCGGCGTCGGCCTGCTCGTCGGCATCGGCGGCGGGCTGCTGCTCAGCCTCCAGCGCAAGCGCAACCCGCACCTCTGATGCGGCCCGCCACCCGCCCCGCGCCCGCCGCGCTGCTCCTGCCCCTCCTCGGGGCGGTGCTGCTGCTCGCCTCGGCCGCGCCCGCGCAGGCCGCCGGGTACCGCTACTGGTCCTTCTGGCGCGGCGCCGAGGGCGGCGCCTGGACGTACCAGCAGCAGGGGCCCGCCGTCGCGGTGCCGCCGGACGGCGCGGTGGACGGGTGGCGGTTCGCCCTGAGCCCGGACGGCGGACAGGACGCCGCGAAGCCCCGGCAGGCCGGGAGCTTCGCGGAGCTCTGCGCGGACACCCCCGCCCAGGAGGGGCGCAAGCGGGTGGCCGTGGTGCTGGACTTCGGGACGGCCGAGGACGCCGGCTCCGCCGCCGCCCCGGTGCCCGGGCCGCGCACCGCCTGCGCCGCCGTCGCCCCCCGCGCCACCTCCGCCGAGGTGCTGGCCGCCGTCGCCCCGCCGCTGCGCTACGACACCAACGGGCTGCTCTGCGCCATCGCCGGGTATCCGAAGGCGGGCTGCGGCGACCAGGCCGGCGCGGCGGGCGCCGCCGGACCGGACACCGGCGGCGGGTCCGCGGACCACGGCGGCAGCGGGCCGGACGTCGGCCTGATCGCCGGCGGCGCCCTCGTCGCCGTCCTGGTCGCCGGCGCCGTCCTGCAGGCGCGCCGGCGCCGCTAGCCGGTCGGCCCCCACCAGTCCCCCGCCCAGGTAGCCGTCCAGGAAGCCCGCCAGGAACCCCCGTGAGCAGCAGCACCGCCCGAAGCAACCGGCCGCCCGCCGGCCCCCGTCAACTGCACCCCGGCGCCTGGTGGCTGTGGGCGCTCGGGCTGGGCGCGGCGGCGACGCGCACCACCAACCCGGCGATCCTGCTGCTGCTCGCCGCCGTCGCCGGGTACGTCGTCGCGGCCCGGCGCGGCGATGCGCCGTGGTCGCGCTCCTACGGGGCGTTCCTGCGGCTGGGCCTGCTGGTGCTCGGCATCCGGCTGGTGTTCGCGGTGTTCCTCGGCTCGCCCGTCCCCGGCACCCACGTGCTGTTCACCCTGCCCGAACTCCCCCTGCCCGCCTGGGCGCAGGGCGTGCGGATCGGCGGGCGGGTGACCGCCGAGGGGCTGCTCGCGGCGCTGTACGACGGCCTGCGGCTGGCCACCCTGCTGGTCTGCGTCGGCGCCGCCAACTCGCTGGCCAGCCCGGCCCGGCTGCTGCGCGCCCTGCCCGGCGCGCTCTACGAAGCGGGCGTGGCCGTCGTCGTGGCGATGACCTTCGCGCCCAACCTCGTCGCGGACGTCCGCCGGCTGCGGGCCGCCCGGCGCCTGCGCGGCCGCACCGACAAGGGCGTCGCGGCCGTCCTGAGCGTCGGACTGCCGGTGCTGGAGGGCGCGTTGGAGCGGTCCATCGCCCTGGCCGCCGCCATGGACACCCGCGGCTTCGGCCGCACCGCCGACGTCCCGCGCCGGCTCGCCCGGGCGACGGCCGCGCTCACCCTGGCGGGCCTGCTCGGGGTCTGCCTGGCCGCGTACGGGCTGCTGACCGCCGGCGGCGCGGGCTGGGCGCTGCCCGTCCTACTGACCGGCCTGGCCGCCGCCTTCGCCGGACTGCTGCTCGGCAGCCGACGGTCCGTCAGGAGCCGCTACCGGCCGGACCCGTGGGCCCTGCCCGAGTGGCTGACCGCCGGATCCGGCGCGGCCGTGGCGGCCCTCACCGGCTACCTGGCCGTACGGGACCCGACCTCCTTCGCCCCCACCGTCGTCCCGCCGGCCGTCCCCGCGCTGCCCCTGGCCGCCGTGCTGGCCGTGCTGCTCGGCCTGGCACCGGCGCTCGCCGCCCCGATTCCGCCCCGGAGGGCATCGTGATCACCTTCGAGCAGGTCTCCGTCCGGTACGCGGACGCCGCCGCGCCCGTCCTGAACGGCGTGGACCTCACCGTCCCCGAGGGCGAACTCTGCCTGCTGGTGGGCCCGTCGGGCGCCGGCAAGTCCACCCTGCTGGGCACGGTCAGCGGCCTGGTGCCGCACTTCACCGGCGGGGTGCTGCACGGCCGGGTCACCGTCGGCGGCCGGGACACCCGCGAGCACCGGCCGCGCGAACTCGCCGACCTGGTCGGCACGGTGGGGCAGGACCCGGCGGCGCACTTCGTCACCGACACCGTCGAGGACGAACTCGCCTACGGCATGGAGTCGTTGGGCCTGCCCGCGGACGTGATGCGCCGCCGGGTCGAGGAGACCCTCGACCTGCTCGGCCTCGCCGACCTGCGCGACCGCCCGCTGGGCTCGCTGTCCGGCGGGCAGCAGCAGCGCGTCGCGATCGGCTCGGTGCTCACCGTGCACCCGCGCGTGCTCGTCCTGGACGAGCCCACCTCCGCGCTCGACCCGGGCGCGGCCGAGGAGGTGCTCTCCGTCCTCCAGCGGCTGGTGCACGACCTCGGCACCACCGTGCTGATGGCCGAGCACCGGCTGGAACGGGTCGTCCAGTACGCCGACCAGGTGCTGCTGCTCACCCCCGACGCCCCGCCCGTCCTCGGCGAGCCCGCCGCGGTGATGGCGCACTCCCCCGTGCACCCGCCGGTGGTCGGCCTCGGCCGGCTCGCGGGCTGGCGACCGCTGCCGCTCTCCGTCCGCGACGCCCGCCGCAAGGCGGCGGGGCTGCGGGACCGGCTCGACGGCCGGGCGCCGGCCGCCGCTCCCGCCCCGTCCGGCGCCCCGATCGCCGCCGCCGACCGCCTCGCCGTCCGGCGCGGCCCGGTCCAGGCGCTGCGCGGGGTGGGCCTCGCGCTGCGCCCCGGCGAGGTCACCGCCCTGATGGGCCGCAACGGCGCCGGCAAGTCCACCCTGCTCGGCAGCCTGGTCGGCCTGCACGCCCCCGCCTCCGGCAGCGTCACGGTGGGCGGCCGCACCCCGCACCGCACCCGCCCCGCCGAGCTGATCCGCGAGGTCGGCCTCGTCCCGCAGGACCCGCGCGACCTGCTGTACGGCGAGTCGGTCGCCGCCGAGTGCGCCGCGGCCGACGGCGACGCCGGCGCCGCCCCCGGCACCTGCCGCGCCCTGGTGGAACGCCTGCTGCCCGGCATCGCCGACGACACCCACCCGCGCGACCTCTCCGAGGGCCAGCGGCTCACCCTCGCCCTCGCCGTGGTGCTCACCGCCCGGCCCCCGCTGCTGCTGCTGGACGAGCCGACCCGGGGCCTCGACTACGCCGCCAAGGCGCGGCTGGTGGAGATCCTGCGCTCGCTGGCGGCCGAGGGGCACGCCGTGCTGCTCGCCACCCACGACGTCGAGCTGGCCGCCGAACTCGCCCACCGCACGGTGATCCTGGCCGAGGGCGAGATCGTCGCGGACGGGCCGACGGCGCAGGTCGTGGTCTCCTCGCCGGCGTTCGCCCCGCAGGTCGCCAAGGTGCTGGCGCCCGGGCCGTGGCTCACCGTCGGGCAGGTCGCGGAGGCGCTGGACGCATGAGCACCCCTGCCGTTCCGCCGGGCACCCCGCCCGTTCCCTCGGATCCCCCGCCCGTTCCCTCGTCTCCCCCGCCCGTTCCCTCGGGCACCCGTCCCGTCCGGCCGGGCGCCCGGCCCGTGCCGCTGGGGCGCCGGTCCGTCGCGGCGCTGCTGGCCGTCACGTTCGTCGGCGTGGCCGCCTTCGGCTGGCCGCTGCTCGCCTCCACCGGGTCCGCGCTGGTCGGCCACTCGGCGGACGCGCCGTGGCTGTTCGCCCTCCTCCTCCCCCTGCTCCTCGCCGTCGTCATCGCCCAGATCTCCGAGGGCCGCTCGGCGGGCGGCGGGGCGCCGGGGCTGGACGCCAAGTCGGTCGCCCTGCTGGGCGTGCTGGCCGCGGCGGGCGCGGCGCTGCGGCCGCTCGGCGCGGGCACGGCGGGGCTGGAGCCGATGTTCTTCCTGATGGTGCTGTCCGGGCGGGTGCTCGGCCCGGGCTTCGGCTTCGTGCTCGGCTCGCTGTCGATGTTCGCCTCGGCGCTGCTGACCGGCGGGGTGGGGCCGTGGCTGCCCTTCCAGATGCTCGCCATGGGGTGGGTGTGCCTGGGCGCCGGGCTGCTGCCGGGGGCCTCCTGCCTGCGCGGCCGCCGCGAACTCTGGCTGCTCGCCGGGTACGGGGCCGTCGCGTCCCTGCTGTACGGCACGGTCATGAACCTCCAGGGCTGGCCGTACATCGGCGGCCTGGCCGGATCGATCTCCTTCGTCCCGGGGGATCCGCTGCCGGCCAACCTGGTCCGCTTCGCCGCCTACTGCCTGACCACGTCGCTGGGGTGGGACCTGCCCCGAGCCGCGCTGACCGTCGTCCTGTGCCTCACCCTCGGCACCCCCGTCCTGCGCGCCCTGCGCCGCACCACCCGCCGCGCCGCCTTCGACGCCCCGGTCGCCTTCCGCCCGCCGGAGCAGCGGCCGGAGGACCGGCCGGAGCAGCGGCCGGAGCAGCGGCCGGAGCGTTAACGGCACACCCCGCACAGCCGTCCCGCCCCGGCGGCGGGCCGCCCGCACATCCCGCGCCGCCCGGGGCACTCGTGCCGGCGCGGGCCGCCGGCGTCCCGGAGTTCCTGGAGCGCCTACGCACCGCCTGAGCGCCCGCCGGGAGGACGGGGCAACGCTCCCGTGGCACGGATTCCCCTCCCCGGGGGACGTGTCGGTCGAGACGGTCCTGGTGTCCGACCGGCGGTGGCCGCGATCCCCGCCGCGGAACGCGAACGGCTGCCGGACGTGCGGCGCGGTGGTGACGGGCCGTCGGGAGGCGGGCGGCCGCTGCCCACCCCCACCCCCGTGACCGGCGGTGCGCCGTCCGCGCTCCACGGGTCGGCGCACCGGTGGCCGCCAGGGGTGGCCGCCGGGGCCGGCGCGACACGCGGCCGGCCGCGCGCTGCCGACCGGGCCCGCCGCCCCGGGCCAGGATGGCGTCGACACCGCCCCCGTCCGAGGAGCAGAGCCATGACCGAGCAGAGCCCCGAGCAGCAACCCCCCGCCGTCGCCGTCGCGATCGTCGTCAGGGACGGCCGGGTGCTGATGGTGCGGCGGCGGGTCGCCGAGGGTGAGCTGTCCTGGCAGTTCCCGGCCGGGGAGGTCGAGCCGGAGGAGTCCCCCGAGGCGGCGGCCGTGCGCGAGACCGCCGAGGAGACCGGCCTGCGCGTCGCCGCCGCCCGGCGGCTCGGCGAGCGGGTGCACCCGCAGAACGGGCGGCGGATGACGTACACGGCCTGCGAGGTGGTCGGCGGCACCGCGATGGTCGCGGACTCCGACGAGCTGGACCGGGTGGTGTGGGCGTCCCGCGCCGAGCTGGCCGAGTACGTGCCGTTCCCGCTGTTCCCGCCGGTGCAGGAGTACCTGGACGGCACGCTCGCCGGATAGGGGGCGGGCGGACCTCGCGCAGGACGTCGGACGGGCCGACGTCCTGCGCGAAGGCCCACGCGCTCGCCCGCCCGGTCGGCCGGTGGTCCCACCCGTTCCGCCCGTCCCATACCGGGCGTTTTCCCGAACAAACCTATGATGGCGGGCATGGGCGTTCAGCATTCCACCGACGAGGCCGTCATCCGCGTCGTGGGGGCGGCCGTCAACAACCTCAGGAACGTCAGCCTGGACCTGCCGAAGAAGGCCCTGACGGTCGTCACCGGAGTGTCCGGATCCGGCAAGTCGTCGCTCGTGCTCGACACCGTCGCCGCCGAGGCCCAGCGCCTCGTGAACGACACCTACGCCTCCTTCGTGCGCAACCGGCTGCCGCACATGCCGGCGCCCGAGGTGCAGTCGATGAGCGGCCTGACCTTCACCGCGATCATCGACCAGCGCCGCTTCACCGGGAACGCCCGGTCGACCGTCGCCACGGCCTCCGACCTCGCCCCGCTGCTCAGGCTGGTGTTCTCGCGGATCGGCGAGCCCTCCGCCGGGTTCTCGCCCGCGTACTCCTTCAACGACCCGGCGGGCATGTGCCCCGACTGCGAGGGCCTCGGCACCGTCGTCGACATCGACGTCGAGGAACTGATCGACCCGGAGCGGAACATCGACGAGGGGCCGGTGCGGTTCAGCCAGTTCCGGCCCGGCGTCTACCGCTGGAAGCGCTTCGCCTACTGCGGGCTGTTCGACCGCAGGAAGCCGCTGAAGGACTACTCGGAGGAGGAGATGCGGCTCTTCCTCTACGCGGACCAGCTCAAACTGCCGAACCCGGATCCGCGCTTCCCGAAGACCGCCCGGTTCGACGGGGTCATCACCCGGATGCGCGACGTCTACGTGAAGAACCGGCCGTCCAAGATGTCCCCGCAGGTGCGCGAGGAGCTGGAGCGCCTCACCACCCACCGGGTCTGCCCGGCCTGCGGCGGCGCCCGGCTGAACGCCGCCGCCCGCGCCAGCCTGATCGACGGGCGTTCGATCGTGGACTGGTCCGCGCTGTCGGTGGCCGAACTCCGCGCCCTGCTGGAGACGGTGGACGATCCGCGGGTCGAGCCGGCGCTCGACGGCATCCGCCGCACGCTGGACGCGCTGCTGTCGGTCGGCCTCGGCTACCTCTCGCTCGACCGCGAGTCCTCGACGCTGTCGGGCGGCGAGGCGCAGCGGGTGAAGATCGTCCGGCACCTCGGGAGCGCCCTCACGGACATCACGTACGTTTTCGACGAGCCGTCGACCGGCCTGCACCCCGCCGACGTGCAGCGCCTCAACCAGCTCCTGCTGCGGCTGCGCGACGCGGGCAACACCGTCCTGGTCGTGGAGCACCACCCCCAGGTGATCCGGATCGCCGACCACGTGGTCGACATGGGGCCGGGCGCGGGGGCGGACGGCGGCCTGGTGCGGTTCCAGGGGACGCCGGCGGAGCTGCGCGGGAGCGGCACCGTCACCGGGCGGCTGCTCTCCACCCCGCTGGAGGTGCGGCACACGGTGCGCGAGCCGCGCGGCCGCGTCCGGGTCGTCCGCGCCTCGGCCCACAACCTCACCGGCTTCGACGTCGACGTACCGCTGGGTGTCCTCACCGCCGTCACGGGTGTCGCCGGCTCCGGCAAGAGCTCGCTGGCCGTCAACGAACTCCCGCGCCAGCACCGGGAGTTCACGGTGGTCGGGCAGGACCCGCTGCGCGGCGGGGTGCGGTCGATGCCGCTGAGCGTCCTCGGCGTCGCGGACGGCGTGCGCGAGGTGTTCAGCGCCGCGTCCGGGCTCGAAGCGGCCTGGTTCAGCTTCAACTCCAAGGGGGCCTGCCCCGCCTGCCGGGGCAAGGGCCACATCACCACCGAACTCGCCTTCCTGGACGACGTCGCCACGCCGTGCGACGCCTGCGGGGGCGAGCGCTTCAACCCCACGGCCCTGAAGGCGGAGCTGGACGGCCACACCGTCGCGGACGTCCTGCGGATGGCGGCGGGACCGGCGGCCGAACTCTTCGCCGACCGCCCGCAGATCGCGGAGCCGCTGCGGTGGCTGGAGCGCGTCGGGCTCGGCTACACCGCCGTCGGGCAGTCCCTCGACACCCTCTCCGGCGGCGAGAAGCAGCGCCTCCTGCTCGCCCGGCACCTAAGCGCCTCCGCCGGGTTCGCCGAGGAACGGATCGTCCTCGACGAACCGACCACCGGCCTCCACCCCAGCGACGTGGAACGGCTGGACGCGCTGTTCGCCGAACTCGTGGACGCGGGGGCGACGCTGGTCGTCGTCGAGCACAACCTCCGCGTCGTGGCGCAGGCCGACCACGTGATCGACATCGGGCCGGGCGCCGGGGCGGACGGCGGGCGCCTGCTCTTCACCGGCCCGCCGGCGGAGCTGGCCCGTCGGACGGACTCGCTCACCGGCCGGGCCCTGGCCGAGGCGGCCGCCGGGTAGCCCGCCGACGCCCGCCACCCCCGAGGCCCCCGAGGCCCCCGGAACCGCCCGATTCCCCGAAGTCCCCCGCGCACCCGCCGTACGCTGTCCGGCAGCACGAGCACGAGCACGGTACGAACCTTCGGTGGAACCGGGGAAACCAGTGGAACTACGTCAGTTGCGCGTCTTCGAGGCCGTCGTCGCCCACCGCACCGTCAGCGGCGCGGCCGTGGCGCTCGGCCTCGCCCCGGCCTCCGTCTCCGAGCAGGTCCGCACCCTCGAACTCAGCCTCGGCGCCGACCTGTTCGACCGGGCCGCGCGCAGCCTGACGCTCACCCCGGCCGGGGAGCGGCTGCTGCCCTGGTCCCGCCGGCTCCTCGCCCAGGCCGAACAGGCCCGCCGCGAGGTCGTCGTCCCGCCCGCCGCCCGGCCCCGGCTGCGCCTCGGCGTCCTGAAGGCCGTCGCCGCCTCCCACCTCCCGGCCGCCCTGGCCCGCCTCACCGACCACCGCCCCGACCTGGAGATATCCCTCCGCACCGACGCCACCCGGGACACCCTGCTCGACGGCGTCGCCGCCGGAGCCCTGGCGGCGGCCCTCGTCCTGGACGCCCCCGGCCCGCTCGGCGCCCTCGGCTTCCCCCTGCCGCCCGCCCTGCTCGACCACCTCGACCTCCAGGACGTCCCCCTCGCCCTGGTCGCCGCCCCCGCCCACCCGCTGGCCCGCGCCGCCGAGCTGACGCCCGAGCACCTCCGCGGCCACCGCCTCCTCGTCGATTCCCCCTCCTGCTCCTACCGCCTCGCCGGCGAGCGCCTCCTCGGCCACCACGTCCGGCGCCTCCACACCGGCGCCGTCCCCACCACCCGCGCCTGCGCCGAGCAGGGCCTCGGCATCGCCCTCCTCCCCGCCCACGCGGTCCATGCCCACGTCGCCGCCGGCACCCTCACCCGCCTCCCCCTCGACCCCCCACCCCTGCGCCTGCGCCTCCTCTGGCCCGCCGGCCACTCCCCCCTCGCCCCCGCCTGAACAGCCGCGCGCCCCGGGGCTCCCCGAACCCCGGGGCGCGCAACCGCCGTACGGACGTCAGGCCTTGGGGCCCCCGGACTGGACGACCTCGAAGGACCAGAGGGTGGAGCCGGAGGCGGCGGGGCGCTTGGGGGCCTCGCCGGAGGGGCCGTGCTGGTGGGCGGCCTTCATGGGGCCCTCCATCCAGGCCGTGAAGTCCTCCTCGCTGCGCCAGCGGGTGTAGACGAGGTACTGGTCGGTGCCCTCGACGGGACGGAGGAGTTCGAACCACTCGAAGCCGTCCGAGTTCTCCACCGCGCCGGCGCGGGCGGCGAAGCGCTGCTCCAGCACCTCGCGCTGTTCGGCCGGCACCGTCAGGACGTTGATCTTGACGACGGACATGGTGCTCCTTCTGCTGAGCGTGACTGCTGACGGGCAGCAGTCTGCTACACCTCACGGGCGGGCCGTCCGCGGGCGCCGGTGGTCACGGCGCGTGGCGGGCGGTCGACGTGCGGGGACGGAGCCGCGGTGGAAGCCTGGAGGTAGAACCCAGCACCCGAGGACAACGTGGGGAGTGGTCATGGGTATCGGCGACAAGTTCCGCGACAAGGCCCAGCAGGCGGCGGACGAGGCCAAGCAGCGCATCGGCAGCCAGCAGCCACAGGAGGGCGACGACCAGCAGAAGGCCTCCCAGGCCCAGCAGCAGGCCCAGGAGCAGGCCCAGCAACAGGGTCAGCAGAACCCGGACGACATCGAGGGGCAGCAGCCGTAGCCACGCGCGTCAACCATGGGGACGGCCCGGGCGACCCGGAGCCGTCCCCAGCCGCGTCGGCCTCAGGCGATCCACGGCGGGAGGATCCGCTGGTCGTCTCGCGGGGCGAGCGCGCAGGCGCCGGGCGGGGTGACGGCGCCGGGGTTGTAGGCGTGCGCGGGCGAGAGGGAGGCGACGACCGCGGTGAAGCCGGTGCCGGTGGCGATCCGGCGCGCGGTGTCCGCGGGGAGGACGGCGGTGTCCCCGGTCGCGAGGGCGAGGGCCTCCCCCGCCAGGTCGATCTCGGCGGTGCCGGCGAGCAGGGTCCAGACCTGCTCGGTGTCCATGGCGTGCAGCGGCCCCCGGGCCCCGGCGGCCATCTCGACCTGCCAGACGGCGAGGGCGGCGGAGCCCTGGGTCGGCGAGGCCCAGGTGGTCATGACGGCGTTCGGCGTCTCGGTGCGGCGGGCGTCGGTCCGGCGGATGACGGGCATGGCGAGGGAACCCCCTAAGATGGACAATGAAGTTGTCTATATGGTCAATGAGGTTGTCTATCGTGTCAAGTGACCTGCCCCCGCCGGGTTTCGAGCTGCCCCTGCGCCTGCTCCTGGCCTTCCGGACGATCATCGACGAGCTGCACGAGCGCATCGCCCGCGAGGGCCACCCCGACCTGCGACCGATGCACGGCTTCGTCTTCCAGGCGATCGGCCCGCACGGCACCACGGCCTCCGAGCTCGGCCGCCGCCTCGGCGTCACCAAGCAGGCGGCCGGCAAGACCGTCGACAGCCTGGAGCAGCTCGGCTACGTCGAGCGCGCCGCCGATCCGGCCGACACCCGGCGCAAGGTGGTGCGGCTCACCGGGCGGGGGGTGGACTGCCTGCGCCGCTCGGCCCGGATCTTCGACGAGCTGCGCGAGGAGTGGGCGGCGGCCCTGGGCGAGGAGCAGCTGCGGCAGGTGGAGGACGGGCTGCGCCGACTCGCCCCCGGCGACCCGTTCCGCCTCGACACCCCGCGCTGGTTCGGCTCCCCGTGAAGCCCGGAGGCCCGGGGGCCCAGGGGCCCAGGGGCCCGGGGGCCCAGGGGCCCGGGCCAAGGCGCCTCCCGTCCAAGGAAGTTCGGGCCGTCCGGGGCGTTCAGTCCCCCGGAAGGCCCCGGACGGCGAGGCTCTGGTTCTGGTACGCCCGCACGCCGGTGATCTCGGCCCCGAACCACTCCGGCGCCGAGAACGCCCGCGCGTCGGCCTCCGAGCCGAACTCGACCTCGGCGGTGCGCAGTCCGGCCAACGCGCCCTGGTAGACGTCCACCTGGACCGTGACGCCGGAGACCTCGAAGGTGTAGCGGTCCTTGACCAGCCGCGCCCCCTCGGTGGCCGGCCAGAGCTCGGTGAACTCCCGTTCCCCGAGCTCGCGTTCCACCTCGACCCGGACCGGGGAGCCCTCCGCGGAGGACGTGCCCCGCTTGACGCCGAGGACGTGGCCGGCGCCGGTGCGCCGCAGCCGCACCTCCGTCCCGTCCTCCTTGATCGCGATGTAGCCCTGTTCGATGTGCTGCCGCACCGCCGTCCGCGGCGGCTCGAAGGCGTCCAGCAGGAACTTGCGCTCGATCTCCAGCGGCATCGCCGCACCACCTCTCCGGCAGGCCGTCAGAACGACCGCCCCTCCCCACGGTACGGCCCGCGGGGCCCCGACGGGTCGGGCCGGTCTCGCCGGTCCGCGCACAGCGAGGAGCTGAGCCGGTTCAGCAGCCCGGCGAGTTCGGCGTACCGCTGCTCGTCCCAGTCGCCCAGCAGTTCGGCGAGCTGGGTGCGCCGGGCGGCGACCAGCCGCAGCGCCGCCTCCTCCCCCGCCTCGGTGAGCCGCAGCGGCAGCCCGCCGGCCCTCGCCGCCAGCCCCCGGCCCTCCACCTCCCGGGCGGCCTCCTCGATCACGGCGGCCGGGACGATCCGCCGCTCGGCCAGTTCGGCCGGCTCCGCCGAGCCGTGCTGGTGCATCTGGAGGAGCAGCCAGCTGGAGGCGGGACGCAGGTCCAGCCCGGCGGTCTCGGTGATCCGCCGGAAGAGGTCGCGCCGGGCCTCCCGGCTGTTCAGCACCGCCAGCGCGCGGGCGATCTCGTCCAGCGAGGTGCGCTCGACCGGGTTGACCCCGATGGACTCGCCGAGGTCCGGCGCGGTGACGGTGGAGCGCAGCTTCTGCTCGCGCAGGAACAGCGACAGCAC
This sequence comes from Kitasatospora sp. NPDC018619, assembly GCF_044391605.1. Classification (NCBI taxonomy): domain Bacteria; kingdom Bacillati; phylum Actinomycetota; class Actinomycetes; order Kitasatosporales; family Streptomycetaceae; genus Kitasatospora; species Kitasatospora sp. NPDC018619. Next base: position 325,280 of record NZ_JBISAI010000006.1, on the reverse strand, counting down.
GAAGGCGACCACCGCGACGGGCACCGCGTACAGGAACACCCGGGTGATCGACTCGGCGTACGCGTGGTAGACCCCGGGCTGGACGGCGGCCGGCAGCCGGGGGATGAGCCGCGGGTCGGAGGTGATGGCCTCGGGCCGGAAGCCGGGCGGCAGCGGCACCCCCGCCAGGGCGTCGGCGAGCCGGCTGCGCAGGCCGCTCGCGAAGACCGTCCCGAAGACGGACACCCCGAAGGAGGCCCCGATCGAGCGGAAGAAGGTGGCGCCCGCGGTGGCCACGCCGAGGTCCTCGTAGCCGACCGAGTTCTGCACGATGAGCACCAGCACCTGCATCACCAGGCCCAGCCCGAGGCCGAACACCAGGAAGTAGAGGCTCATCTCGGCGGTGCTGCTGTGCTCGTCCAGCCGGGAGAGCAGCAGCAGCCCGACGGTGGTGACGGCCGTCCCGGCGATCGGGAAGATCCGGTAGTGGCCGGTGCGGGCGACGATCTGGCCGGAGCCGATCGAGGTCAGCAGCATGCCGAGCACCATCGGCAGCATGTGGACGCCGGAGAGGGTGGGCGAGACCTGCTGGACCACCTGGAGGAAGGTCGGCAGGTAGGTCAGCGCGCCGAACATCGCGAAGCCGACCACGAAGGAGATCACCGCGACCAGGCTGAACGTCCGGGAGCGGAACAGCCGCAGCGGCAGCACCGGCTCCGCGGCCGTCCGCTCGACCAGGACGAAGGCCAGCAGCAGCACCAGCCCGAGCACGGCGAGGCCGACGACCTGCCAGGAGCCCCACGCCCAGGTCGTCCCGCCGAGCGAGGTCATCAGCACCAGGCAGGTGGCGACGGCGGCGATCAGGGCGGTGCCGAGGTAGTCGATCCGGTGCTCGCGCCGCACCTCCCGGCCGTGCAGCACGGCCGCGATCACCAGCAGGGCGACGATGCCGATCGGCAGGTTGACGTAGAAGACCCAGCGCCAGCTGAGGTGGTCGACGAACACCCCGCCGAGCAGCGGGCCGAGCACGCTGGTGACGCCGAACACGGCGCCGAACAGGCCCTGGTAGCGGCCGCGGTCCCGGGGGGCGACGAGGTCCCCGACGATCGCCTGGGAGAGCACCATCAGCCCGCCGCCGCCCAGGCCCTGGAGGGCGCGGAAGGCGATCAGCTCGCCCATGTTCTGGGCGATCCCGCACAGGACCGAGCCGAGCAGGAAGATCACGATGGAGGCCTGGAAGAAGCGCTTCCGGCCGTACATGTCGCCGAGCTTGCCCCACAGCGGGGTCGCGGCGGTGGAGGCCAGCAGGTAGGCGGTGACCACCCAGGAGAGGTGGTCGAGGCCGCCGAGGTCGCTGACGATCGTCGGCAGCGCGGTGGAGACGATGGTCTGGTCGAGGGCGGCGAGCAGCATCGCCAGCAGCAGGGCGCCGATCGGCACCCAGAGGTTGGGAACGGTGACCGCCGGCGGGCCGAACTCGCCCGCCGGGCTCCGTTCGGACCCGGTGCGCGGCTCCGTCATGGCCTCTCCATGGGGTCGCGGGCCCGTCGGCCGGGCCGTGCGGATGATCACTCCCAGCTCACCGCGCTGGTCGGTTTCGTCCCGGGATGTTCCACGGGGTTGAGCCGAGCGTAAGCGCCGGGGGCGGCCACCGCGCCCCGGGCGGTCCCGGAGGGGCCAACCCGCACCAACCGGCGCAACACCCCCGCCGGGGGGCGGATGCCCCTGTCCCCCCTCCGGGCCGTCCTGCATAATCAGGCGCGTCCGTGCGCCCGGGCCCGCCCGGGGCGGCGCCGGACGACCGGACGACCGCCCGCGCAGCCGACCCGAAACCGAGGAGGACCGGCCGATGCCGGACCAGCACTGCCCGACGTGCGGCACCGCACGCTCCACCGGGTGCGGCTGCGTCCCGGACCGGAGCCTCACCGAGACCGCCGTGTTGCCCCATCCGGAGGGGCCGCCGCTGGTCCGCCCGTACGTGCCGCAGACCGCCGACCAGGTGGCCGACGAGAGCCACCCGGGCACACCGGTGGTGGACCCGTTCGCGACCACGGTGCTGCCGCCGGTCGCCCCGGGGCGCCCCGCGCCCGGTCGGGCGGCCGCTCCCCCGCTGGGGCCGGACGCGGACGCGTACGCCACCACGGTGCTGCCGCCCGTCGCCGCAGGGCCGGGCCGGGAGCACGGGCAGGCGCCGGCCCAGCCGTACGGCACCGGCCGGGCGCCGTACGGCACGGAGCGGGCCCCGTACGGCACGGAGCAGGCGCCGTACCCCGCTCCCGCCGACGGGCACCCGCAGGCCCACGCCACCGCCCTGCTGCCACCGGTCCCGCCCGCCGAGCCGAGTGCGCCCGAGATCGGCCTCTTCCCCTTCGGGCAGGCCCCGGGCCCCGGCCGGGCCGCGGCGGCGCCCGGCCCGGAGGACGGCGGCGGCCGGGCCGCCCGACGGGCCGCCGAGCAGACCGGGCGCCCGCTCGCCCGGCGCAAGGGGCTGCTCGCCGGGATCGGTGCCGCCCTGGTCGCGCTCACCATCGGCGTCGCGTACGCGGTGACGCCCTCCCCGGAGCCGCCGGCCAGGCAGGCACAGCCGCTGCCGACGGCCACCCTGGCCCCCGGGCCGGTGGACCCGCCCACCCTGGCGACGCCCGTCCCGAGCGCGGCGCCGACCAGCGAGGCGCCGAGTCCGGCGCCGACCCCCACCCGCAGGCCGAGCCCGACCAGGACGGCCGCCCCGTCGCCGACCACCGCGCCGGCCACCGGGGCCGCGGCCGCTCCCCCGGCGGCCCCGGCCCCGGCCCCCACCCCGACCGCGCCCGCGCCCACCTCCTCGGCCCCCGCCCCGACGCCCACCGCCGCCGCGACCCCGAGGGTCCTGCAGTACGGGATGAGCGGCCCCGACGTGACGGCGCTCCAGCAGAAGCTCTCCGTCGTGGTCTGCTGGGCGAGCGTCCCGGTGACGGGGCTGTACGACGACGCCACGGTGAACACCGTCGGCTACGTCCAGTGGATGTGGGACGTCAAGGGCGACAAGCGGGGCGTCTTCGGGCCCAACACCCGTGCCGCCCTGGACCGGCACAGCACCTGCTGAGGCAGCACCTGCCGACCGGTGCGGCGCCCGGCGCCCGTCCTGACGGTCAGCCGGTGATCGCGCCGACGATGCTGATGCCCGCCAGCACCACCATGATGGCCGCCGCCACCCGGACGATCAGCTTCATCGGCACGAGCTTGAGCAGCTTCTGCCCGCCCACGATGGCGATGCCGCCGACCGCGCACAGCGCCAGCCAGGAGCCGATCCCGACGGCCAGCGGGTCGGCGTACTTGGCGGCCAGGTTGGCGGTCATGATCTGGGTCAGGTCGCCGAACTCGGCGATCGCCACGACCACGAAGCTGGCCCCGGCCACCTTCCAGAAGCTGTTCGAGGACGGTTCCTTGGCCGCGTGCCCCTCCTCGTCCTCGCCGCCGTGGAAGAGCAGCATCGCCGCACCGACCAGGAACAGCAGGCCGGTCACGCCCTCCACCCAGCGGTGCGGCAGCAGCGAGAGCAGGTGCCCGGCGGCGAGCGCGATGCCCACCTGGAGGGCGAAGGCGGCGGCGATCCCCGCGAACACGTAGCTCGCGCGGTACCTGGTGCCGAGCACCAGGCTGGCCAGCGCGGTCTTGTCCGGCAGTTCGGCCAGGAAGATGATGCCGAAGGTCAACGCGGCAACGGTCAGACTCATCGATGGATCCTCGGTCGGGCTGCCCGACCGCCGCGGCTCCGTCAGGGGACGCTCCGGCCCGACAGCACTGGTCATGTCACAGCACTGCGGCCGAAGGTCTCGCCGGCGCCGCTCTGCGAGCGGTGCCCCGGGCGCCGGGCCCCTGGGGGCCAGTATGTCGACGGTCCGGTGGAGGGCTACTCCCCTTCAACGGCTCCCAGCCTACCCGACGGCGCCGCCGGGCCCGTCCGCAGGCACGGACGCGGCCTACCCGACGGCGCCGGCCGGCTCGGCGGCCACCAGCCCGCGCCCGACCAGTTCCAGCACCACCACGATCGCCACCGACTCCACCGCCAGCAACCCGATCAGCACGAACAGCTGCACCGCACCCGCCTGGACCGGCGACGCCCCGCCCAGCAGCATCCCGACGAACGCCCCGGGCAGGGTGACCAGGCCGACCGTCCGGGTCTGGTCCAGCGCCGGGACGAGCGAGGTCGCCGCCGCCGTCCGGCAGATCTCCAGCCGGGCGTCGCGCTCCTCGAAGCCGAGCGCCAGCGCGGCCTCCACCTCGCCGCGCCGCAGCCGCAGCTCGTCCAGGGCCCGCCGCCCGGCCAGCGAGGTCGCGCTGAGCGCGCCGCCGATCAGGATGCCCGCGACCGGGATGACGGACAGCCCCTCGGCCGGCAGCAGGCCGACCCCCAGCAGCAGGGCGAGCACCGGCAGCACCCCGGCGCCGATCGGTGCGGCCGCCCAGACCCAGGCCGGGCCCGGGGTCATCCGCCGTCCGGCGGTGCGCACCGCGACCGAGAACATCAGCAGCACGAACAGCGCCGACCACCAGAGCGAACCGACCACCCAGGTGATCACCGCGGCGACGGCCGCCAGCTGCACCACCGCCCGCAGGCCGGCCCGCAGCACGGCGTGCCCGTGGCCGAGCAGGCCCCGCCCGGCCACCGCGACGGCGGCCAGCAGCAGCACCGCGGTGACCACCCCCAGCACCGGGGTGACCGGCAGCAGCTGGCCCCCGGAGGCCGCCAGGCCCGCTGGCTCCATCGGTTCCCGCCCCTCCGGTCCGCCCGGTCAGATCCAGCTGGTGAACCACATCCGGTCCTGCCAGGACGACATCGGGATCACCTCCGCCGTGTACAGCGGGTAGAAGAACGCGAAGCAGCCGACGATCGCGAGCACGACCGCCCCGGCCCCGATCGCCCCGATCCGGCGGCGCCGGGGATCGCACCCGGCCGGGCCGAGCACCGCCCCGAGCAGCTGGGCGACGGCCAGGCACAGGAACGGCACCAGCACGACCATGTAGAAGGAGAAGATCGTCCGCTCCTGGTACCGGAACCAGGGCAGGTAGATCGCGGCCACCGCGCAGAGCACCGCGCCCGAGCGCCAGTCCCGCCGGAAGAACCAGCGCCACAGCAGGTAGACCAGCGCGAAGCAGGCCGTCCACCACAGGAACGGCGTGCCGAGGCCGAGGATCTGCGCCGCGCAGCCGCCCGAGGCGGTGCAGCCGCGCTGCCCGTACGGGATCTGCTCCCAGTACATCGAGACCGGGCGGCCGTCGACCAGCCAGGCGAAGGGGTTGGACTGGTACGTGTGCGGGGTGCTCAGGCCGGTGTTGAAGTCGTACATCTGGGCGTGGTAGTGCCACAGGCTGCGCAGCGGGGCGGGCACCCAGCTCATCGGGACCTGCGGCAGCGGGACGCCGAGGAAGCTGTCCGGGGAGAGCCCGGCGCGCCCGTCCGCCCAGTGCCGGTCGTAGCCGCTTCCGGTGGCCAGCCAGCCGCTCCAGGCCCCGACGTACACCACCACGGCGGAGCCGACGGTGGCGAGGAAGGCGGGGACGGCGTCCAGGCGCAGCATGGAGCGCCAGGGGCGGCGGGCGCCGGCCCCGCGGCGGCCGGCCTGGTCCCACAGGACGGTCAGCACGCCGAAGGCGGCCAGGATCGGGGCACCGTTCCACTTGACCGCGCAGGCGGCCCCGACGAACACCCCGGCGGCGATCCGCCAGGGGCGCGGGCCGAGCCGGACGGTGTCGCCGTTCCCGCCGGCCGCGACCCCGCGCGCGAGCCGGGCGCGGGCGTGGTCGCGGTCGACCAGCAGGCTGCCGAAGGAGGCGAGCACGAAGAACATCTGGATGCCGTCGAGCAGGCCGACCCGGCTCATCACCAGCTGGAGGCCGTCCACCGCCATCAGCAGCGCGGCGGTGCAGCCGATCAGGGTGGAGCCGAAGAGGCGGCGGCCGATCCGGGCCAGCACCAGGACGGCGACGGTGCCGAGCAGGGCGGTCATGAACCGCCAGCCGAGCGGGTTCAGCCCGAACAGCTGCTCGCCGACCGCCATCACCCACTTGCCGAGCGGCGGGTGCGCGACGAACTCGGGTGCCGAGCCCAGCGGGATCGACTGCGGGACGGAGAGGATGTCGGCGTTGGCGTGGTCGGGCCAGGTGCCCTCGTAGCCCTGCCGGAGCAGCGACCAGGCGTCCTTGGGGTAGTACGTCTCGTCGAAGACGAAGGCGTCGGGGTGGCCGAGGTTCCAGAACCGCAGCAGGCCGGCGAAGAGCGCGACGGCGATCGGTCCGAGCCAGCCGGAGTGGTCGGCCGCCCAGCGGACCAGGCCGCCGCGCGGGGCCGGGGCCGGGGCGGCAGGGGCCGGGGCCGCCGGTGGGTGCGTGAGCGCCGCTTGCGTCATAGCCTCGCCGATTCGCCTGTCTGCTCTGCCCGGGGCTGGCTCCGCCCGGGTCGCGCCGCCCGGGCGGGGCCGGACGGTCAACAGCCACTGACACTATGTGGCGGTGCGCGCGAAGCCAAGCGCGACGGGCGCCGACCAGGTGACCTGGCCGGCGCCCGTTTCGAACCCATGTGTGGGACGCCCCGCTACGCGGCGGTCTGGAGCTCCCGGACCGGGGCCGGCGTGCGGGCCGCGGCCGGGGCCGCGTTGTCCTGCTCCGGCGTGAGGTGCGGGCGCAGCCGCAGCGCCAGGACGACGACCAGCAGCGTGGAGCCCGCCATGGCCGCCAGGTAGAGCGGCCAGGTGCCGGAGCCGACCATCAGCACGCCGACGGCCGGGCCGACCGCGATCGCGATCTGCTTCACCAGGGCGTACCCGGCGTTGTAGGTGCCGAGCAGCCGGGCCGGGGCGAGGTCCGCGACGATCGGGCCCATGGTGGGCGCGAGCAGCGACTCGCCGACGCCGAACAGGGCGTAGATCGAGACGATGGCGACCGTGGCGGCCAGCGCCTCCGTCCGGATCAGGCCGGCGACCAGGGCCATCGCCCAGGCACCGAGCCAGACCAGGCCGGCCGCGGCCATCGCGGTGGTGCGGCGGCGGCGCGCGGTGATCCGCACCATGAACATCTGCAGCACCACGATGGTCAGCGCGTTGGCGCCGATCGCGAAGCCCAGGGTGGAGGGCGCGGTGCCGACGGTGTCGGTGGCGAAGGCCGCGACGCCGGACTCGAACTGGCCGTAGCAGGTGAAGAAGATCAGCCCGGCGAGGACGCAGAGCCGCACCATCGCCTTGTCGGCGAGCAGGGCGCGCAGGCCCGTCGGGCCGTCGGCCTTCCCGTGCAGGGCGGTCAGCTGGACCTTGGGCATCCGGGCGGTGCCGGTGACCAGGGCGAGGCCGAGGAACGTCGCCGCCTCGATGGTGAACAGCCGGGTGAGGCTGGCCGGGTCGGCCACGTTCACGATCTGCCCGCCGACCAGCGCACCGATGCCCATGCCCAGGTTGACCAGGGTGAACTGGAGCGCGAAGGCGTGCGAGCGGGTGGCCGCCGTCGAGCAGCGGACGATCATCGTGGCGAGGGCCGGCTGGCAGGTGGTGACGCCCGCGCCGAACAGGAAGGACGAGACCAGCAGGGCCGGGGTGCCGGTGGCGTGGCCGAAAGCGAACGCGCCGGTGGCGGCGAGCGCCGTACCGGCCAGCAGCACCGGGCGGGGACCGTACCTGTCGATGCCCCGGCCGGTGAGCGGCAGGACGGCGAGGGCCGCCAGCGCGAAGACGGTGAACACCATCCCGGCCGCCAGCGAGCCCAGCCCGCGCACCTGGTCCACGTACACGAACATGTACGGCATCGTGAACCCGCTGCCGAACGCACTGAGCGCGTTGCCGATCTGGACGCGGCGCAGCGGGCCGCCCGCTCCACGCCGCTGCCGCCTCTGCTGCTTCACCGTGCCGGTCACCGTGCACATCCCTTCCTGGTTCGACTGGATACTCTTGAGTCCAGAAGATTTCAGAGCTAAAGTTTGACGAGATAAAGTCTTAGCACCAGAAGAGTGCCGAGTCAAAGGCTTAAGGGGTGCACCCTCGTGCGACACTGGTCCGCATGACTACGGACAAGCCGCGGCCGGCCGCCGACAAGCCCGCCCCGGCCACCCCGCTGGAGTTCGGCATCGCCGAACAAGTGGCCCTCTACCAGAGGGAGTTCCCCACCGTCGACCCCCAGGTGGAGACCATCGTGCAGACCCTCCTGCGGGTCTCCCGGCGGATGGGCGTGGCGTACGACCGGCAGCTGACTGTGCTCGGAATCACCTCCGCCGAGTGGGAGGTGCTCAAGGCCCTGGTGGTCTCCGGCAGCCCGTACCGGCTGGGCCCGGGCGAGTTGGCCAAGCGGCTCGGGCTCACCCCGGCGGCGATGACCCACCGGATCGACCGGATGGTGGCCGACGGGCTGGTCACCCGGGACCGGGACGAGACCAACCGGGTGCGGGTGATCATCGAGCTGACCGAGACCGGCCGGGACAAGTGGCTGGAGTCGATGCGGATGGCGGCGGTGTTCGAGGAGGAGTTCCTCCAGGACGTCGCGGGCTCGGAGCGCGCGGCGCTCTCCGCGACGCTGGGCCGGATGCTGCGGCGGATCGAGGAGAGCCAGCCGGACGCGCTGGGGCGCACCGCCGACCTGGCGTAGGGCCCGGGACGGCGGAGGAGCGCGGTCCCCGCGGAAGTCGTTGGCCTTCGGCCTTTTCCTATGACAATCTGCCTGGCGCCAGAACGCTGCTGATGTTCCGTTACCGATTGGGCCCCACCATGCAGATCAAGCGCGCCTCCGCCCTGCTCGCCACCGTCGTCGTGGCCGGATTGGGGCTCACCGCCTGCAACGGCGACAGCTCGTCCCCCGCCGCCGCGACCACCGCCGCGAGCGCCCCCGCGGCGACCGCTCCGGCGACTCCGGCCGCCTCCTCCTCCGCCCCGGCGGCCGCGCCCTCCACCCCCGCCACCGGCGCCCTGGCCACCACCCCGGCCGCTCCGGCGGCGGGCGGGGCCGATCCCGCCGCCGCGGTGGTCAACGGCAAGACCAGGCCGGCCGACCTGCCCGCCGACATCCCGCTGCCCGCCGGGAAGATCACCACGGTCAACGGCGCGAGCGGCGGCTACCTGATCACCTGCGAGGCCGCCGACGGCGACCTCGCCAAGTACGAGGCGGCGCTCAAGGCCGCCGGCTTCGAGGTGACCAGCATGGGCGGGGGTTCGAGCCTCGCCGAGAAGGGCGCGAGCAACCTGCTGATCACCAGCTCGTCGACCTCGATCACGGTCACCTACGCCAAGATCTGAGCGGCCGGACGGCAACGCGACGGGCGGCCCCGGACGAGCACTGCGCTCGTCCGGGGCCGCCCGGGTTCGGTTCGGGGGTCCGTCAGGCCCCTCCGTCACTCCGTCGTGGGTGCGTCAGCAGGGGCCGTTGTCGGTCCAGACGCCCCACTGACCGCTCAGGCTCGGGTCGTCGCCCTTGGTCCACCACTTGTTGGTGTAGTAGTGGCCCTTCCACGAGACCTTGGTGCCGCCGGCCGCGTAGGTGGTGTTCGCGTCCCAGCTCGGGGCGGCCGGGCAGGAGGCCGGGGTGGTCGGGGTGCCGGTCGGGGTGCCCGTGGGGGTGCCGGTCGGCGTGCCGGTCGGGGTGCCGGTCGGCGTACCCGTCGGCGTGCCGGTCGAGGTCGGGGTCGGAGTCGGCGTGCCGGTCGGCGGGGCCGGGCAGGCGGAGGCGGAGCCGTTGGTGGCGCTCACCATCTTGTCGAACAGGGCGGTCCTGGTGCCCAGGTCGTAGAGCGAGAAGGCGAAGGAGCCGCCGAGGCCGTTGCAGTGCGCGTAGTCGAGCTTGGCCTGGATGGACCTGGCGTCCTCACCGCTCCAGAAGGTGTTGCCGTCGTAGAAGTACGTGGCCTGCGCCGCGTCGTCCCAGAAGGTCTTGGACGGGTTGTCCACGAAGCCCGCGAGCTCCTTGAACATCTGGATGCCGGGGACGTTGCCGGACATCGCCGCACCGGCGGCCGGCTGGGTGGCGGGCTGGTACAGGCCGTGCTTGCCGTTGTCCTTCACCCCGGTCCAGCCGCGGTAGTAGAACGGCACACCGATGTTGATCTTGTTGGCCGGGAAGCCGCCGGGGATGCCGTACTCCTTGTCACCGACGGTCCACGCCTTGATGGCGTTGTCGATGGAGTACTTGCCGTTGCCCGGCTTGGCCGGGGACGACGGGTCGTCCGGGGTCGAGTACAGCCCGGCCTGGTGGTTGGTCGGGCCCTGGGCGTCCCAACCGCCGTGCATGTCGTAGGTCATGACGTCGAGGAAGGTCAGGTACTGACCGATCTTGTCGGTCTCGACGTTCATGATCTTGTCCTGGCCGGCGCCGACCGCCGCCGCCAGGGCGTAGGTCTTCTTGTCGGCCGCGCCCTGCGCGTCCAGCTGGGTGCGGAACTCCTTCAGCAGCGCGGTGAAGTTCTGCTTGTCCGCGGGGCTGGAGATGTTGCCGGTGTGGCCGCCGCCGCCCGGGTACTCCCAGTCGATGTCGATGCCGTCGAAGACGCCGGCCGCCGAGCCCGGGCCGCCGAAGCCGGCGTCGTTGGGCAGGTTGCCCTTGATGAACATGTCGATGCAGGAGGAGACCAGGTGCTTGCGCGAGGCGTCCGTGGCGGAGGCCGGCGAGAAGTACTTGGAGTAGGTCCAACCACCGATCGAGAGCAGGACCTTGAGGTTGGGGTTCTTCGCCTTCAGCTTCTTCAGCTGGTTGAAGTTGCCCGCGATCGGCTGGTTCCAGACGTCGCCGACGCCGTCGACCGAGATGTCCGCGCCGAAGCTCTTCTGGTAGTCGGCGAACGCGTCGGCCGCGCCGTCACCCGCGTTGGGGTTGTTGTCGTTCGTGTCCGCGGCCTTGGTGGCCTCGAAACACCCCAGGTCGGTCGGGTGGATGTTGGCGAAGTCGTAGATCAGGTAGTCCAGCTTCCCGGCGACGCCGGTGTCCTGGATCGTCTTGGGGTAGTACGCGTTCGCGTAGACCGACCACTGGTCGTAGTACGCGACCTTGATGCCGCCGCTGGTGGCGGGCGCACCGGTGGAGTTGGTGGTCGCGGCGTTGGCCGAGGCGCCGCCGGTCAGCGCGAGGCCGGCGCCGAGCAGCAGGGAGGCGGCGGTGCCGGCCGCGAGCGCGGCCGTGCTCTTGGGGCGGCGTCGGCGGCCGCCCTGCGGTGCCGGCGTCCCGGCCCTTTCAATGCGTGAGCGCAGCATGGGTGCGTGACTCCTGGTTGTGGGGGTACCCGTCGGCCCCGGGGGCGAGCGTCCGGGGTGGGGCCGGACGACCGGGACATGACAGGCATGGGTGGGGAATCGAGCGTGGACGGACCATGACGGACTACCGGGATGTGCCGAACCGGCGCCCGCGGCACGAGGCCGCCGACGCCGGTTCAGGGGCTCCCTGCACCTGGGCAATAAAAATGGACTAGACCAACTCGCCCGTCAAGGGGTCCTGTTGGGCCTTGAGTCCCGCTTAAGGTTCCACGCCCGCGCTGACCTGGGCGGCAGGCGGCCGGAGTCAGTAGCGGACGGCGTTGGCCACCTCGGCCCGGACCGTGCCGTTCAGCGCCCGGTTGGCGTGCCCGGTCGCCTCGGCACTCTGCCCGGCGGCCACGTCCTGGAGCGTCACCGCCGTCGCGTCCAGCACCTTGCCGGACTCGTCGGTGAAGTTCAGCTGGACCACGTACCGGTACGACTGCTTCCCGTGGTTGGTGACGGTCAGCGGCACCTGCGGCCGACCGTCCGAACCCGTGGTCACCGCCCCGGCGGCGACGTCCCCCTTGGCGTCCAGGCCGCCCTTGATCCCGGCGACGGCCGAGGAGGCCGCCGACACCGCTGCCGAGGCCTGCGCCTGCGCCTGCGCCGAGGCGATCGCCGCCCCCGCCCCGGCCGCCCCCGAGGCCAGCGCCGACGCGGCCGAGGCGGCGGCGCTCGCGCCCTTCTCCACCGCGGCCGCCGCCGAGGAGGCCACGCTGCTCGCGCTCCTGCCCGAGGAGCAGCCCGCGAGCACCGCCGCACCGGCCACGGCCAGCGCCAACGCCCCTGCCGCCGTCCGCCGCCGGCGACTCGGCGGCGGCGCGCCCAGGCCCTGCGCGGTGGTCCTCGGGGAGCTGCCTCGGGTCAGCGGCTGGCGGTCCATGCGGTCCTCGCTTCCGGTCGGCGCCGGGCTGCCCGGCACGCTGCACGCCCACCCTCCGAGCGCCGACGGACCGCCGCCAGCAGGGCTGCTGCCTCCGGGTGAGCCGGCCCCGCCGGGCGGGAGCGCCGAGCGCTACGAGAGACCCGAGCCCTCCTGGGTGTCCGCCTCCACCGCGGCCCGCTCCTCGCGCAGCCGGACCTGGTGGCGGCGCCGGGCGACCACGCCGTACGCCGCGGCCGCGCTCGCCGCGAAGGACGCCAGGCCGACCCACGGCCGGTCGAAGACGTGGCCGGTCGCGTGGTCCAGCGAGTACCGGCCGGCCCCGGCCAGGCCGATCGCCAGCCCCGTCGCCCCGAGGAAGGCCGGGTACTCGTAGCCGCCGGACATCGCGAAGAAGCCGGCCGGAGCGTGCACCGACACCGCACCCGCCATCGTCCCCGCCACCACCGCGCCGGCCGCCGGGGTGGCCAGCCCCGCCACCAGCAGCGCGCCGCCGCCCGCCTCGCCGACGCCGGCCGCGATCGCGCTCTGCCGGGCCGGGTGGAAGCCCATGTGCTCCATGGCCTGGGTGGTCCCCTCCAGGCCGCCGCCCCCGAACCAGCCGAACAGCTTCTGGGTGCCGTGCGCGATCAGCACCCCGCCGACCGCGCTGCGCAGGGCCAGCAGGCCCAGGTCCTTACGGTTCAGGCACATGACGCTTCCTCGTTTCCGCGGCGCGGTGGCCCCGCGCGGGGGCCGTCCTCCCTCCATGGCAACCGAGAGCGCCCGCCCCTTCGAGCCGGGGCCGCCATCCGGGCGAACCCGGGCCGGGCCGGGGACAGGACGGGGGCCGGGAGCAGGGCGGCTCCGGGAACGGGCCGGGGCCGGGAACGGGCCCGGCCGGAAGGCCGCCCCGGGAGACGCAGGCCACCCCCCGCCGCGGGGCGTGGCGGACCGGCCGCCCGCCGCCGCGCGGTCATGCTGGGCCCATGTTCGTCTTCAACCTGGGCAGCGCCTTCATCACCTTCTTCGCCGTGGTCGGCCCACCGAAGACCCTGCTGGCCTTCGCCCGGCTGGCCGGAACCCGGAGCAACCTGGAGCTGCGCCGGCTGGCGGCGCTCAGCACGGCCGTCTCGGCGGTGATCGGCCTGGTGCTCGGCTTCGGCGCCGACGAACTGACCACCCTCTTCCACATCAGCGACCAGTCGCTCCAGCTCGCGGGCGGGGCGATCTTCTTCGTCTACGCCGTCGCGCTGGTCTTCGGCGTCCACCTCGGCTCGGACGGCGAGGACGACGAGCACCTGGCGAACCCGCTGGTGGACGGCATCCGCGAGCTGCTGCTGCCGTACATCGCCAGCCCGCTCGCCATCACGGCCGTCCTGGTCGCCTCGCTCAACCAGGACGACTGGGGCTGGAAGGCCGCCGTCGCCGGGGCGTACGTGGGCGTCGCGGTGATCAACTACCTCTGCGTCGCCGTGCTCGCACCGCTGATGCGGCGCACCCACCGCACCTCGCTGGAGGTGCTGTCCCGGCTGCTCGGGCTGCTGCTGGCGGCGGTCGGCGTCGAACTGTTCCTGGAGGGCCTGGCGGGGCTGGGGGTGCACCTGCCGGAGGGGCACTGAGCCCGGCGCCCCCTGCGGCCCCGGCCGCTCGGCCCGCCGGTCAGGCCGCCGCGAGCCGGGCCAGCACCTCGCCGATCCGCTCGCGCACCAGCGGGTCGGCGACCAGCCCGTCCGGGCCGACCGCGCCGTGCTCCAGCGGGAGCCGGACGCAGGCCCCGTCCAGCACGGCCGCGCCGGTGTAGCCGAGGACGGTGCGCAGGGCGGCCTCGGCGCCGCGGCCCCGGCCCGGGCCCGCCGCGTTGATCCAGCCGGCGGGCTTGTCCGAGATCTCGACCCCGCCGACCGTCCAGTCCAGCAGGTTCTTGAACGCGCCCGGCAGCGTCCCGGCGTACTCGGGGGTGCAGACCAGCAGCGCGTCGGCCGCCTCGACCGCGGCCCGCAGCGCGGCCACCGGCTCCGGCAGGGGGTCGGTGTCGTGGTCCGGGTTGAAGTGCGGCAGCCCGGCCAGCCCGGCGTAGTACGTGGCCCGCAGGCCCGGGGTGGTGTCGGCCACCGCGGCCGCGGTGCGCAGCACGGCCTCGTTGGTGGAGCCGGCCCGCAGGCTCCCGGGCAGCAGCAGGATGTGGCGCTCGTTCGACATGCCGGGCAACCTACCCCCTGCCGTCCGCGTCAGGGCCAGGCGCCGCTCAGCGCGGCACCACCGGCCGCCAGGGCACCGGGCTGGAGAGGATCATCGAGCTGGACGGCTGGCCGTAGCCGCCGAGCCGGTCGCACACCGCCTCGAACTCGGCCATCGTGGACACCGCGACCAGCAGCACGCAGCACGCCCCGCCGGTGACCCGGTGCAGCTGGACGACCTCCGGCCAGGTCGGCACCTCCGGGTCGCGCAGCACGCAGCGCGGGCCGTAGCACTGGATCTGGACCAGCGCGGTGATCGGCAGCCCGGCCCGGGTGAGGTCCACGTGGGCGTGGTAGCCGCTGATCACGCCCTCGGACTCCAGCCGGCGGACCCGTTCGGCCACCGCGGGTGCGGACAGGCTCACCCGGCGGGAGAGTTCGTTGTACGAGAGCCGGGCGTCGGCCTGGAGCTCGGCGAGCAGGCGGCGGTCGACGGCGTCCACGGCGGGCCTCCCGGGGGTCAGGATCGTGCGGTTTCCGTTCGGAAGGCGAATCGCGGGAACGCCTCGCGAACGACAACTGCGAAGGCGGTTGCGATGCCCGTCGACCATTCAAGCGGGGGGCACCGCCGCCGCACAATGGGCACCCGGTGGAATCCGGCAGTCCGGCCGGTCCGCCGCACCGGGCGACGCGGCCCGGAGGATCAGGAGGGATCGGGATGGGGCACGACACGGTGGAGACACCCAACCTGTCGTTCGGTCGGGGCACAGCGGCCGGCCGCGGCACCCCGTACGCCCAGTACGTGCGGCTGGAGGAGCTGCACGCCCTGCAGCACCCGCGCAGCGAGGAGCCCGCCGAGCTGTCGTTCATCGTCACCACCCAGGTGATGGAGCTGCTGTTCGACCTGCTACGGCACGAGTGGACGCTCGCCCTGCGGGCGCTGCGCGCGGACGACCTGCCCGCCGCGCTGGCCGCGCTGCGCCGGGGCACCCACGCCCAGGACGTGCTGGTGGAGTCCTGGGACCTGCTGGCCACCATGACCCCGCGCGAGTTCAACTCCTTCCGCCCGCTGTTCGGCGAGGCCTCCGGCTTCCAGTCCGCCGCCTTCCTGCGGCTGGAGTTCCTGCTCGGCAACAAGAACGCCGCACTGCTGTCGATGTACGAGGGGATGCCCGGCACCCAGGCCGAGCTGACCGAGGCGCTGCGCTCCCCCGGCCTGTACGACGAGGCGCTGGCGCTGCTGGCCCGCCGCGGCCTGGCCCCCCACCGGGCCGCCTCCGAACGGCGCTACCAGCCGTCCGCCGAGGTCGAGACGGCCTGGCGGCGGGTGTACACCGAGCCGGAGCTCGCCGGGCTCCAGCCGCTCGGCGAGGCCCTGCTGGACGTGGCCGAGCGGGTCACCCGGTGGCGCCAGCGCCACCTCGCGGCGGTCAAGCGCACGATGGGCGGCAAGCCCGGCTCGGGCGGCTCCAGCGGGCTGGAGTGGCTGCGCAGGTCGGCCGAGCAGGACGTGTTCCCGGAGCTGTGGACGATCCGGGACGAGCTGTGACGGGCCCCACCGGACCGGGGCGGGCTCTGGCGGGCCCCACCGGACCGGGGCGGCCGGTACGGACGGATGACGAGGGAGGGACGGGCATGACCACGCGCGAGGAGTGCGCGGCGCTGGACGCCGCGGACCCGCTGGCGGCGTTCCGCGAGGAGTTCGCCCTGCCGGCCGGGGTGATCTACCTGGACGGCAACTCGCTGGGCGCGCTGCCCGCACGCACCCCCGAGCGGGTGCGCCGGGTGGTCGAGCAGGAGTGGGGCCGGGAGCTGGTCCGCAGCTGGAACGACGCCGGCTGGTTCGAGCAGCCGTACCGGCTGGGGCGGCGGATCGCGCCGCTGGTCGGCGCCGACCCGGCGCAGGTGGTCGTCTGCGACACCACCTCCGTCAACCTGTTCAAGGTGCTGTCGGCCGCGTTGCGGCTGCGCCCGGGCCGGCGCACGGTGCTCGGCGACGCCGAGGCCTTCCCGACCGACCTGTACATCGCCGAGGGCGTGACCGGCCTGGTCGAGGGCGCGCGCAGCGCGCTGATCCGCCCCGAGGAGCTGGACCGGCACCTGGACGGGGACGTCGCCGCGGTCGTGCTCTCGCACGTGGACTACCGCACCGGCGAACTGCTGGACATGCCCGGGATCACCGCCCGGGTACGGGCCGCGGGCGCCCTGATGGTCTGGGACGTGTGCCACTCGGTGGGCGCGCTGCCCGTCGGGCTCGACGCCGCCGGGGCCGACTTCGCGGTCGGCTGCACCTACAAGTACCTGAACGGCGGCCCCGGCTCGCCGGCCTTCCTGTACGTCGCCGAGCGGCACCTGGCGGCCGGCCCGCGCCAGCCGCTGAGCGGCTGGTTCGGCCACGCCCGGCCGTTCGCCTTCGAGCCCGGGTACGACCCGAAGCAGGGCATCGGCCGGTTCCTGACCAGCTCGCCCTCGCTGCTGGGCCAGGCCGCCCTCGGCGCCTCGCTGGACGTCTGGGAGCGGGTGGACCTGGCGGCGGTGCGGGCGAAGAGCCTGGCGCTGACCGACCTGTTCGTCTCGCTGACCGAGGGGCTGGACGGCGTCGAGGTGGTGACCCCGCGCGCCCATGCCCGGCGCGGCAGCCAGGTCGCGCTGCGGCACGCCGACGGCTACCCGGTGGTGCAGGCGCTGATCGCGCGCGGGGTCGTCGGCGACTTCCGCGCACCGGACCTGATGCGCTTCGGCTTCACCCCGCTCTACCTGTCGTACACCGAGGTCTGGGACGCGGCCCGGCAGCTGGCCGAGGTGCTGGAGAGCGGCGAGTGGCGGGCGGAGCGCTTCTCCCGGCGGGGCGAGGTGACGTGACGGGGGGCGAGATGACGTGACGGGGGACGAGATGACGTGACGGGGGCGACGCCCCGGTCCTTTGCCTTTAATAATGCGCAGCATTAACCTTGCCGCATGGCAAGGACGTCGGCGGGCCACGAGACCCGCGAGAGGCTGCTGCGGGCGGCGGAGGAACTCTTCGCCACCCGGGGCGTGGAAGCCGCTCTGACCAGGGACATCATCCGACTGGCCGGGCAGAGCAACCCGTCCGCCGTGCAGTACCACTTCGGCTCCCGCGAGGGCCTGCTCGACGCGATCATGGCCGGCCGCCAGGAGCGCACCGAGCGGGCCCTCGCGCCGCACCTGCCCGCACTCGCGGACGCGGACCTGCCCGGACTGCTCGGTGCCCTGGTCGCGGCCGAGGCCACCGAGCTGCGCACCGAACAGGGCCGGCACTGCCTGCGGATCTCCGCCCAGGTCAGCCACAGCAGCGGGGTCCGCACCCGGACCCCGCACCCGACCCTGGCCGGCGGCGGCTACTGGCACCTGATCGAGCTGGTCGAGGAGCGGATCTCCGCCCTGCCCGAACCGATCCGGCTGGAGCGGATCGACCTGGTCCTCACCCTGGTCGGCGCGGCCCTGGCCGACCGCGCGCAGCAGTACCTCACCGGTTCGACCCCCCTGACGGACGAGGAGACCTTCCTCGCCGACCTGGTGACGATGTCCGCCGCCATGCTCTCCTCCCCCACCCCCCGAAGGAGCAGGTCATGAACGACCTCACCGGCAAGACCGTCATCATCACCGGCGGCGCCCGCGGCCTGGGCGCCGAGGCCGCCCGGCTCGCCGTCGCCTCCGGCGCCAGCGTGGTGATCACCGACGTCCTGGTCGAGGACGGCGAGGCCACCGCCGCCGAACTCGGCGACCGGGCCCGGTTCGTGCGCCACGACGTGACCTCGGAGGAGGACTGGCAGCACGTGGTGGACTTCGCGGCGGCGGAGTTCGGCGCGGTGCACGGCCTGGTCAACAACGCGGGGATCTCCACCGGCACGCTGCTCGCGGAGGAGAGCGTCGAGCACTTCCGCAAGGTGCTGGACGTCAACCTGACCGGCGTGTTCATCGGCATGAAGACCGTCGTCCCGGCACTGCGCGCGGCCGGCGGCGGCTCGATCGTCAACATCTCCTCGGCGGCCGGCCTGATGGGCCTGGCGCTGACGGCCGGCTACGGCGCCTCCAAGTGGGGGGTGCGCGGCCTGAGCAAGATCGGTGCGGTCGAGCTGGGCACCGAGCGGATCCGGGTCAACTCGGTGCACCCGGGCATGACCTACACGCCGATGACCGCCGCCGTCGGCATCCGGCAGGGCGAGGGCAACTACCCCAACACCCCGATGGGCCGGGTCGGCGAGGCGCCCGAGATCGCCACCGCCGTGGTCTACCTGCTCTCCGACGACTCCTCCTACGTGACCGGCGCCGAGCTGGCGGTGGACGGCGGCTGGACCACCGGCCCGACCGTCAGGTACGTCATGGGGCAGTGAGTCCCACGGCCTGCGGGGCGCCGCCGCCGACCCGGTAGGCCGCCGTGACGCGGCTCATGTCCGGACCGAGTTCGACCACCGCCGCCCTCGGGGATACTCCCGGCTGACGGGACGTCACCTCAGGGGAGGCCGCGCGTGACACTCGAACTCGGCCCGCTCCGGCCCGAACCGGCCCCGCTGCTCCTGGGCCTGGGCCTCTTCCTCCTGCTGCTGTGGGCGCTCGGCCGCCATCTGCTCCCCCGGATCGAACGGCTGCGGGCCGAACGCCGGGAGGCCACCGAGGGCCGCGCCGAACGCGCCGAGGCCCTGCTGGCCGAGGCCGAGGCCACCCGGGAGGCCCGGCTGCGGGAGCTCGCCGAGGCCCGGCACGAGGCGGCCCGGATCCGCGAGGAGTACGCCGAGCGCGGCGCGGCGGCGATGGCGGCGGCCCGTGCGGAGGGCGTCCGCAACCGGGACGAGCTGCTCACCGCCGGCCGCGCCAGGCTCGCCGCCGACCGGGCCGCGGCGGCCCGGCTGCTGCGGCAGGACGTCGGCGCCCTGGCCGTCGCACTGGCCGGGAGGGTGATCGGCGAGCCGGTGCACGCCGTCGCCGCCCGGCGACGGACGGTGGAGCGCTTCTTCGAAGCGAACCAGCGGGCCTCGTAGGCCTGTTGACCGCGCCCCTCGCCCCCGCACCGCCGGCCCGCCGGCGGCTCGGGCTTCGCCGGCCGGCTCCGTCGGCCGGCCTTCGTCAGTCGGCCTTCGTCAGTCGGCCTTCGTCAGCTCATCGACCAGGGCGCGGTAGACCGCGAAGGCCGGTTTGGGCGCGTAGTCGTCGCGCACCAGGCCGAAGTGCGGGAACAGCCCGGCCCCCGCGCTGTCCGCGTCGCGCAGGGCGAAGAACGCGTAACCGGTGACGTTGAGTTCGGCGGCCAGCCCGGCGACCTCCCGGACCACCTCCGCCACCGCCTCGGCCTGCCGCGCCTCGCTCCGCCCGGGGCCGGTGGGCCAGCCGTTCTCGCAGATCCGCACGGGCACGCCCGGCCCGATCCCGGCCCGGGGCAGGGCCTCCCGGCGGAACCCGGCGAGCACCGCCCGGACCGCGTCGGCGAGCCCGCCGGGCGGGACGGGGCGGAAGACGTCCGGGAAGAAGTCCAGGCCGACGTAGTCCAAAGCGCGGTGGAAGCGCTCGTCGGCGAGCCGCCCGAGCTCGGGCCAGAAGTCGTCCTCGGGGTCGAGGGAGGGCACCGCGTTGAAGCCGACGGCCAGCCGGTCGAACCCGCGGGCCAGCGCCTCCTCCTTGGCCGCGACCACGCCCTCGACCAGCGCCCGGCGGACGTTCGGGATGCTGCCGTCCACGGGCGGGAGGTCGAGGTTGGGCTCCTCGCAGACCTGGAGCAGGGCGAGGCGGTGTCCCTCGGTCCGGACCGTCCGCCGGACGAAGTCCAGCCAGCCGGCCAACTCCCCGCCGCGCTCCCGGTACTGGAGCACCAGGTCGAGCCGGCGGCCCTCGACGGCGTACTGCTCGGGCCGCTCCGGAGTGTGCTCGCCGCCCGGGTACGAGCGGTAGGCGCGGACCAGGAACTCCGCTGCGCCGCCCTGGAGTTCGCGCAGGGCGGCGGTGATCAGGGCCGGGTCGTCGGGGCGGACGGGCGCGAGGACGCCGGTCTCGTCGCCGGTCGATCCGCCGGGGTAGATGCCGAAGGTGAAGGTCATGCGGCCACCGTAGCCGATATTCTTGGTGTCACTGCAAATTTGAGCTGACACCATGTTTCGCCGGTAGGATCCGGCCATGGGACTTCGCGAACTCAAGAAGCAGCAGACCCGGGAGCTGCTCTCGGACACCGCCATGGGCCTGTTCGCCGAACGCGGCTTCGACCGGGTCACGGTGGTCGAGGTGGCCCGGGCCGCCGGGGTCTCGCCGAACACGGTCTTCAACTACTTCCCGACCAAGGAAGACCTGTTCTTCGACCGGCAGGAGGAGGTGGTCGCCCACCTGGCCGAGGTCGTCCGGCGCCGCCCCGCGGGCAGTTCCGCCGTGGACGCCGTCCGGACCGACCTGCTGACGGCCTTCGCCACCGGGGAGCCGACCGTCGGGCTGAACCCGGGGATCGCGGCCTTCTGGCGGATCGTCGAGGACAGCGCGGCCCTGCGGGCCCGGCTGCTGGAGCTCGGCGAACGGTCCGAGGCGGCGCTGGCGGCCGCCCTGGCCGAGGAGTCGGGGGCGGCGCCGGAGGACCCGCTCCCCCGGGTGCTGGCCGGAGCCGTCGCGGGGGCGCACCGGGCGGTGCTCGGCGAGATCCGGCGGGCCGTGGTGGCCGGGGAGCCGGCCGGGGCGGTGCGCGCCAGGGTCGAGGCGGCGGTGGAGCGGGCCTTCGGCCTGCTCGCCTCGGGCCTCGCCCGCTACCCGGCCCGGGGTCCGGCGGACCGGTAGGCCGCCAGGCCCGGAAACGGCGCGGGCCGCCCGGATCGACTCGACCCGGGCGGCCCGCACCGCCGTTCAGCGGCTCGGCCGCGGCGTCCGTCAGCCGTGGCGGCCGCGGCGGCGGGCGGCCAGCACGGCCAGACCGCCGAGGCCGAGCAGGCCGATGCCCGCCAGGCCGAAGACCGTCGTGGCGTTGCCCGCACCGGTGGAGGGCAGCTCACCGCCGGGGTGGTGGCCGCTCGGCTCCTTGGTCGGGTGGTGGCTGGTCGGGGCCGGGCCGGCGCTCGACGTCGTCGCGGTGGCCGACGGCGAGGTCGGCGCGGGCGAGGTGGGCGTCGGAGAGGTCGGCGCGGGGGACGTCGGCGTCGGGGACGTCGGGCCCGGCGAGGTGGGCGTCGGGGACGTCGGGCTCGGCGAGGTCGGGGAAGGAGACGTCGGCGAGGGGGACGGCGTCGGCGAGGTCGGCGACGGGCTGGGCGTCACCGCGCAGTCCGGCAGGTCCCCGTCGAAGGGGTAGCTGTGGATCTCGTAGCCGCCCGTCCCGGTGTGGACCAGGTTGCCCGCGAGGTACACCCGGCCGTTCAGGCCCGGCTGGGAGATGGTCATGGTGCCGCCGGGGTTGCCGGCCAGGACCGAGCCCTGGAACTGGGCGCTGCCGGTGATCTGCGCCGAGCTCGCGGTCGGGAAGTTGTAGATGAGCTTGGAGCGCATCTCGGTGGTCTGGTCGCCGGCCAGGCCCGTACCGGTGTAGGTGTTGATGACCGGGCTGTCCCCGAGCATGTTGACCACCACGGTGGCGCCGGCCGGGATGCCGGTGAAGACCAGGCCGATCTGCCCGCCGGTCGGCGAGGCGAGGTTCTGCGTGACGTTGAAGACCTGCTTCATGCTGGTCCCGTCGCCGGTGAAGGTCGCCTCGCTGGCGGTGACGGCGACGGTGCCGGTCGCGGCGGCCCGGCCGACGCAGTCGGAGACCTCCTCGATCTGGGTCAGCACCGACTGGTAGGGCGCGGCGGCGTTCGGGTCCTCGATCGACTGGCCGGGCGGGTCGATGCTGACGGTGCCGGTGACGGTGCCCGCGTGGCGCAGGTTGCCGTAGGCCGGGCCGCGCGAGTCGCTGCCGCCGATCAGGATTCTGTTGCCGGCCACCGCGTCGACGGTGCCGCCGGTGGTCACGAAGTCGCTGCCGTTCGGCGGCACCACGCGCGAGCCGACGCCGACCACGCCCATGTTGTAGACGCCGCCGCCGTTCTTGTCGACGGTCAGGTTCCCGAGCGTGACGATCTTCCCCTCGGCCTCCGCGGCGCGGCCGTTCACGGTGTAGTTGCCGCCGGTGAAGACGTTGACGGAGGCGTCGCGGCCGGGGAAGTCGCCGTTGTGCGGCGGCGGCCAGGTGGCCGGGCAGTCCGGGCCGGTGCAGGCGCCCAGCGGCGGGGCCAGCGGCGCGGCCGAACCGACCGTCAGCACCGCGGCCAGCGGCAGCGCCGTGACGGCGGTCGCCACCGCGATCCGGACGGCCCGGCGCCCGCGCGGGGCCCGGGGTCTCGCGGCGGTCGTTCTGTGATCCGGCGAACCGGTGGCCTGACCCATCGACAATTCCTCCGTGCATGAGCAAGGGACGGGTCAGGACGACCCGTCATGTTCTGTGTGATCTGCTGGCGAACTCACAGATCCGGGACATCCAACCCTAAAACGGACTATTTACACCCTACAGACCCTCAGATCGGATCCGAAATTCACCCGTCCGGCGCAGCGGTTCCCGGCGTGGCGCCACCCGACGGCCGCGCCTTGGGGCCGGTCGGGGACAGGCCGTAGGTTGGGAGCCATGACCACCGAGGCCCAGGAACAGAGCGCGCCGCTCGTCGCCGTCGCGTCCGCCGACGCCGTGCTGCGGCACCCCGAGGCGGGCGAGCACCTGCTGACGGCCGTGGAACGGGAGCGCGCCGCGCGCTTCCGGCACGACTCCGGGCGGATCGACTTCACCGCCGGCCACGTCCTGGTCCGCCTCTGCGCCGCCCGGTTGCTCGGCCTGCCGGCCGCCGACCTCGTGCTCGCCCAGCAGTGCCCGGACTGCGGGCTCGCCGACCACGGCAAGCCCTACCTGCCCGACCACCCCGGGGTGCACGTCAGCCTGTCGCACACCCGGGGCGTGGTCGCGGCCGGCGCCGGGTTCCGGCCGGTCGGGGTGGACGTGGAGCTGTCCACCCGGGGCGGCTCGCTGCACGCCGTCGCCCGCCGGGTGCTCGCCCCCGCGGAACTCGCCCTGGTCGAGGCCGCGCCGGACCCGGAGCAGGCGTTCCTGCGGCTCTGGGTGCGCAAGGAGTCGCTGATCAAGATCGGGCGGGCCACCCTGGACACCCTCGGCCTGGTCGACCTCTCCGCCCTGCCGTCCGCCGTCCCGCCGGGCGCCCCGCT
Source organism: Kitasatospora sp. NPDC018619 (assembly GCF_044391605.1). NCBI lineage: Bacteria > Bacillati > Actinomycetota > Actinomycetes > Kitasatosporales > Streptomycetaceae > Kitasatospora > Kitasatospora sp. NPDC018619. Next base: position 301,851 of record NZ_JBISAI010000006.1, on the reverse strand, counting down.
GCACAGCCGGTACGAGGACCTGCACCTGCTCGACTGGACCGACCCCGGGCACGCCGCAGCCGTCGCGGCCGTCAGCACCGCCCCGCCCCGGCTCGTGGGGATCACGGCGGCGGGCTGAGCGGGCGCCGGCGCCGACCCGCGCGAGGGGCCGGCGGATAAGCGGTGTTAGCGTGCCTGCTCGTGGGCGCGCCGGACGCGCGTGCCCGCCGACCAGCTCCCCACCGGATCCCAAAGGGTGCCCCGCCATGGCCAAGTTCCTGCTGAGCCTGCACGTCCTCGTGTCGGTCCTGTTCATAGGCCCGGTCGCGGTGGCCGTCAGCATGTTCCCGCGCCGGGCGAAGGCCGCGCTGGCCGGCAGGCCGGACCGGGCCTCCGACGCCGGTGTGCTGCGCGTGCTGCACCGGATCACCCAGGTCTACGCGCTGCTCGGCGTCGCGGTGCCGGTGCTGGGCATCGGGCTGGCGCAGGTGATGGACGTGCTCGGGCAGTCCTGGGTGATCGTCTCGATGGTGCTGACCGCGGTCGCCGCGCTGGCGCTGCTGCTCTTCGTACTGCCCGGCCAGCAGGCCGCCGTGGACGCGCTCGACCTCGACCCCTCGGACGAGCGGCACGCCAAGGCCGTCGGCGGGCTGAAGCTGCTGCCGATGACCGCCGGGGTGTTCAACCTGCTGTGGGCCGTGGTCGTGGTGCTCATGGTCATCCGCCCGGGATCGAGCACCGGCGTCTGAGCCCCCGGGCTCCGGGCCCACCTGCCCGCCGGCCCCGCTCCTCCTGCTCCCCGGCCCTCCTGCTCCCCGGCCCTCCCGCTCCCCCGCCCCCTCCCGCCGGCCGGTCCGTTCGAGTACCGTCCTGAGCCATGACGATCATGGCGGGCATGAGCAGCCCGACGGGGACGGGCGTCGGCCCGCTGCTGCGCGGCTGGCGGGAGCGCCGGCAGCTCAGCCAGCTGCAACTGGCCCTGCGGGCGGACTCCTCGGCCCGCCACCTCAGCTTCGTGGAGAACGGCCGCTCCCGGCCGAGCCGGGACCTGGTGCTGCGCCTGGCCGAGCAGCTGGACGTCCCGGTGCGCGAGCGCAACACCCTGCTGCTGGCGGCCGGTTACGCCCCGCACTACCCCGAGACGCCGCTGGACGACCCGACGATGGCCGCGCTGCGCGGCGGGCTGGAACGACTGCTGGCCGCCCACGACCCGTACCCGGCGGTGGTGGTCGACGGCGCCTTCCGGGTGCTGGCGGCCAACCGCTCGCTCGGGCTGCTCCTGGACGGCGTCGCCCCGCACCTGCTGGAGCCGCCGTTCAACGCCATCCGCGTCACCCTCCACCCGGACGGGCTGGCCCCGCGCATCGCCAACCTGCGGCAGTGGCGGCAGCACCTGCTGGAACGGATGGAACGGCAGCTGGAGCTGGTCCGGGCCGAGCCGCTGCGCCGGCTGTACGAGGAGGTCCGCGGCTACCCGGAGCCCGCCGGGGAGCCGGCGGACGGCCCGCTGCCGGACGGCCTGCAGGGGGACGGCCTGCAGGGGGACGGCCTGCAGGGGGACGGACGGCCCGCCGACGGGTTCCCGTTCGCGCTGCCGCTGCGGATCCGGTCCGAGGGGCGGGTGCTGTCCTTCCTCTCCACCATCACGACCTTCAACACGCCGGTGGACGTCACCGTCTCCGAGCTGGCCATGGAGACCTTCCTGCCCGCCGACGCGCAGACGGTGCGCTTCCTGCACGCGGCGGTCGGGCCGGAACGCTAGGGCCTGTCCTCCCGGGTGCGGCGCCGCAGGGCGGCGAGCTGGAGCACGGCGAACAGGCCCACCGCCGCCGCCTGGGCCGGGATCCAGACGAGCCCGGCGGTGGTCGGCTCCAGCCACACCTCCATCGCGACCAGGCTGAGCACCACCCAGGCCAGGTTGACGTCGACCACCGTCCGTACCCCGACCGTCGGCGGCCGCCGCCGGGACGCCAGCGCGCCGACCGCGAGCGCGTACCCCAGGAGCAGCAGCCCGAGGTCGACGAGGGTGCCGCGGCCGGCGCCGAGGAGTTCGCCGAGCGGGCCGGAGAAGGCCAGGTAGGCCAGGGCGTTGGCGCCCGTGACGACGGCGTCCAGGGCGAGTGCGCCGCGCACCGTCCACGGCGACAGGACGGCGCCGGGCCGGTCGGGCGGGAGGGTGTTCGCGTGGGCGGACATGGCGGATTCGCCTCCTGTCAGGGGGTGGGAGCCCGGGACCGTGACGGCCGTACCGGGTGCCACCACCCTGCCCGGCGGGCCGGGCGGCGTCGATTACCCCGCGGGTAAGGCCCGGCCGACCGGCCGGCTACGGCCTGCGGGGCGGCTGCCGGAGCAGGACGCCGGCCCGCTTCACCGCGCGCGCGGTGATGGTGGTCTCGGCCCGGGCCACGCCGAGCGGGCCGAGGGTGTCGGTGAGGAAGCGGTACAGCTCGCCGTGGTCCCGGCAGAACACCGTGGCCAGCAGGTCGGCCGGGCCACTGGTGGCGAACACCCCGTGCACCTGCGGGTGGCGGGCCAGGGCCGCGCCGACCCCGGCGATCCGGCCGGGCGGCACGTCCAGCCAGAGGTTGGCGTCCACGGCCAGGCCGAGCAGCCGCGGGTCCACGGTGGCGTGGGTGCGCAGCAGCCCGGTCGCGTCCAGCCGGTGCAGTCGGCGCCGCACCGTGGACTCGGGCGCGCCGACGGCCGCGGCCAGCGCGGCGTGGGACTGCCGGGCGTCCTCGCCGAGCCGCTCCAGCAGCGCCCGGTCGAGGCCGTCCTGCGGCGGGGGCGCGGCGGGGCGCGGCACGACGGGCCGGGCGAGCGCGGCGGCCTCCTCCTCGGTCAGGTACCCGGCCCGCCACTGCCCGGCGTCGGCGAAGGCGTGCAGCACCGCGTGGGTGGTGGTCTCGGTGACGGCGCCGGTCGCGGGCAGCTGACCGTACAGCAGCCGGTCGCGGGAGCCGGCGTCGGTGAGCACCACGGCGCCGATCTCGTGACCGCCGAGCATCACGTCGACGAACGGCACGTCGGCGCGGTCGGCGAGGGCCCGTGCGACGGCGTCCACCCGGCCGCTCAGCACCCGGACCCGCAGCAGCAGCGCGCCCACCGCGGCGTCCTCGACGTCGGGCAGCCGGACCACCCGCACCACCCCGGCCTGCCGCATCCGGCCCAGCCGACGGGTGACCGTCCGGGCGGAGACGCCCAGCACCTCGGCGATCCGGCCGGGTTCGGCCCGTCCGTCCACCTGGAGCGCGCACACCAGTCGGCGGTCGAGGGCGTCCAGGACGCTGTCCGGATCCGCGGTGGAGAGGTCCATGGTGTCCGATCCCCGTCATGTCCGACGGCTGCTGCGTCCTGTCCGGCAGCCCTGACGGTACTCCTGGTCCGGGACGGCCGGGGGCGGACTCCGGCCCGGAGCGAGCGAGGAGGGGCCGCCGTGGCAGACGGGACGGACAGGACCGACGGGGTGGACAGGACCGAGGGGGCGGACAGGACGGACGAGACGGACCGGACGGGGACGGAGGGGCTGTGGGCGCTGGCGGAGGGCGTGGAGGCCGCGGTGCGCGGGACGGGTGCGGGGCTGGCGGCCCGCCGACCCGCCCGCCCGGTCACCGCGCGGACCGTCGGGGAGGCGGCGGCCCGCTTCGCCGAGCTGGACGGCCCGGCCGCCGCCGGCCTGCGGGAGCGGCTGACCGCGCTGCGCCCGCAGGCCGGCTGGGCGCCCGAGGAGCTCGACGGATCGGTGCCCGCCGAGGGCGAGTGGTGGCTGTGCGACGCGACCGACGGTGCCGTGCAGTACCTGCTCGGGCAACCGCACTGGGCCGTGACGGCCACGCTGGTGCGGGACGGCGCGGCGGTGCTGGCGGTGGTGCACGCCCCGGAGCAGGACGGCCGTACCTACCGGGCGGTGCTCGGCGGCGGGGCCGAGCTGGACGGGCGGCCGATCGCGCCCCTGGAACGGGAGTTGGCCGTCACCGTCGCCGCCACCAGCCAGCCGCCGCGGGTGGCCGCCGACCCGGTGGCGCTGCGCCGGGCAGGGGAGTCGCTGTCCGCCATGGCGGGGGCCGTCCTGGCGGTGCGCAACCTCGGCCCGACCGCGCTCCAGGTGGCGCAGGTCGGCTCCGGGCACCTGGCGCTGTTCTGGGAGTACGGCCCCGACGCGGGCAACCTGCTGCCCGGCGCGCTGATCGCGCGCGAGGCGGGCGCGACGGTGACGGACACCGCCGGGGCGCCCTGGACGGCCGGCTCCGAGGGCTTCCTCACCGCCGCGCCCGGACTGCACGCGCGGGCGCTGGAGGTGCTGCGGGCGGTGCGGTGACCGGGGCCGGTGACCGGCCGCGGTGGCCGGCCACGGTGACCGGCCTCGGTGGCCGGCCACCGGGCCCGGCTCCGGCTCCGGCTCCGGCTACGGCTACGGCTACGGCTACGGCTACGGGCCGATCGGGCCGGAGCCGGTGCCCCCGTCGCTCAGGCGGGCACCGGCAGGGCCCGGTCGATGATCGCCCCGGTGTCGACCCCGGCCGGCAGGGTGCCGAAGGCCGCGCCGTGGTCGCCGCCGAGCCGGCTCGCGCAGAACGCGTCGGCCACCGCCGTGCTGCCGTAGCGGACCAGCAGCGAGCCCTGGAAGGCCAGCGCCATCGACTCGACCAGCCGGCGGGTGCGGTACTCCAGCTCCCCCCGGTCGGTCAGCTCCTCGCGCAGCGCGGCGACGGCCGCGTCCAGCCGGCGGTCCGCGCCCGCGGCGGCGTCCAGTTCGGCGAGGAAGGCGTCGACGCTCTCCGGGCTCTTGGCCATGGCTCGCAGCGCGTCCAGGGCGGCGACGTTGCCGGAGCCCTCCCAGATCGACACCAGCGGCGCCTCCCGGTAGAGCCGGGGCATCCCGGACTCCTCCACGTAGCCGTTGCCGCCCAGGCACTCCAGCGCCTCGGCGGAGTGCGCCGGACCGCGCTTGCACACCCAGTACTTGGCCACCGCCAGGCCCAGCCGCCGGACCAGCGCCTCGGTCCCGTCCCCGGCCAGCGTCCGGTCGGTGGCCAGGGCGAGCCGCATGGCGACGACGGTGGCCGCCTCGGACTCCACGACCAGGTCGGCGAGCACGTTGCGCATCAGCGGCTGGTCGACCAGCGCCTTGCCGAACGCCCGCCGGTGCAGGGCGTGGTGCACCGCCCGGGTGGCGCCGTAGCGCATGCCGGAGGCCGCGCCGACGGTGCAGTCCAGGCGGGTCATGTTGACCATCTCGATGATGGTCCGGACGCCCCGGCCCTCCTCGCCGACCAGCCGGCCGACCGCGCCGTCGTACTCCAACTCGGCGGAGGCGTTGGACTTGTTGCCGAGCTTGTCCTTGAGCCGCATCAGGTGCAGGCGGTTGCGCGAGCCGTCCGGCAGGACGCGCGGCAGCGCGAAGCAGCTGAGGCCGCCCGGGGCCTGGGCGAGGGTCAGGAAGAGGTCGGACATCGGCGCCGAGGTGAACCACTTGTGGCCGGTGAGCCGGTAGGTGCCGTCGGCCTGCGGGACGGCGGTGGTGGTGTTGGTGCGGACGTCCGAGCCGCCCTGCTTCTCGGTCATCGACATGCCGGCGATCAGCCCGCGCTTGGTGCCCGGCTCGCGCAGCCCGTAGTCGTACTCCCGGGCGGCCAGCAGCGGCTCCAGCTCGGCGGCCAGGGCGGGGTTGGCGCGCAGCGCCGGGACGGCGGCGTAGGTCATCGAGACCGGGCAGGTGTGGCCGGCCTCGACCTGGCCCCAGACGTAGAACCGGGCGGCCCGGGCGGTGTGGGCGCCGGGGCGCTCGTCGCGCCACGGCGCGGCGTGCAGGCCGTAGGAGACGGCGATGCGCATCAGCTCGTGCCAGGCCGGGTGGAACTCGACCTCGTCGATCCGGTGGCCGAAGCGGTCGTGGGTGCGCAGCACCGGCGGGTTCTCGTTGGCCAGCCGGCCCCACTCGCCGGCCTGCTCGGACCCGGCCAGCCGGCCCAGCTCGCGCAGTTCGGGCTCCGCCCAGCCGGCGTCGGCCCGCCGGAGGGCGGCGAGCAGGGTGGGGTCGGCGGCGGTGTCGTGGCCGTACGGCAGGGGCACCTGGTTGGTGACCTCATGCGTCGCTGTCATCGCGTCCTCCCAGGGCACGCAGGGTGAAGGAGACCAGGGCGGGGACCACCGTGGCGGGGTCGGCGGCCTGCTCGGGGCGGGCCGCGTCGGCCGGTCCGGCGGGCGGGGCGGTTGCGGCCGGGGCGCTTCCCGCGGGTACGGCGGCGGGCGGGGCGGGCGGGGCGGCCGCGAGCGGGCCGGCCAGGGCCTCGCCGACCGCGCCGACCAGGGCGGCGGCGGTCAGCACCGGGTCCTGCTCGGGCAGTTCGCCGGCCGCCACGGCGGCGGCGATCTCGGTGGCGATCACGTCCCGGAACGCCCGGCGGAACACCAGGCGCTCCTCGTCCACCACCGCGTCGGCCGGTTCGACCAGCAGCGCGTACGCCAGCCGGGGCGCGCGCAGGGCCCGGGCGGCGAAGGTCTCGACCACGGCGGCGATCCGCTGCCGGGGGGTGTCCCGGAGCGCGACGGCGGCGTTGACCGCGTCGATCTCGTGGCCGACCACCCGGCGGAACAGCTGCACCGACAGCTCGGCCTTGCCCGTGAAGTGCTGGTAGAGGCTGCCGGTGGCGATCCCGGCGCGGTCCGCCACCGCGGCCATCGTGCAGCCGCCGTACCCGCGCTCGGCCAGCAGGCCGACCGCCGACTGGAGCACCGCTTCGCGCTGGGCGTCCAGGCGGGCTTGTACGGCGGGCGTGCGTCGGTAGGCCATGAAAGCATTGAAGCACTGATTCACCGCTTCGGGGAGGGCTCGGCGCGCAGCGACGCGAGGACGGATCGGCGGGCAGCGACGCGAGGAGGCCGCCCCGGAACCGGGGCGGCCTCCTCTTCGGGTTCGTACCGGGTGGTGCGGTCCGGCGCGGGAGCGCTACAGCGGGCGGCGCTCCTGCTCCTGCCGCCGGTTCTCGACGTCCAGCGGACCGAACTCCGCGGCGGCCCGGGGCGCCTTGGCGAGCGAGCGGGCGTTCGGGTCGCTCAGGCCCGCCCACTCCTGCACCTTGGCGACGGCCTCCGCCGACTGGGCGGCGGGCAGCTGCTCGATCTTGGAGCCGTGGTTGCCGCCGGGCACGGTGTAGACGTAGCTGTCCTCGCTGCCCCGACCGAGGCGGAAGGGCTTGGCGCCCCACGGGTCGTTGCCCCCGTAGACGTACATGATCCGCTCGCCCTCGCGCTTCACCCAGCGGTCGATGTCGGGCATCGCCTTGGGGTTGAAGACGGTCGGGATCTCCTTCGGCACGTAGCTGCGGACGGAGTAGAGCTCCTTGTAGTCGTAGTGCAGCACGTCCTTCAGGTGCGAGACGTCGAAGAACGGCGCACCCAGCTCGGTGGCGGCCTGGTAGTAGTACGCGGTGTACTTCGCCAGCGACTGGTCGCTGTTGCCGGTGACGCCGGACTGCGAGTCGAACCAGGCGTACAGCTCGTCGTCGGTCGCGGTGGCGGCGACCGGAACCTTGGCGCAGTCGGACTCCAGGCTGTACTGCCAGAAGGCCCAGACCACGTCCAGCACCCCGGCCTCGTAGGCGCGGTCCGGGCTGCCGAGGGTGTTGAAGGTGGAGCCGGCCGCCTTGTTGTCGGCCACGAAGCGGGCCTCCAGGCGGTCGCGGCGCGCCAGCAGCTCGTGCTGGGCGGCGTTCAGCCGGGCCCGGCACTCGGGGGTGCCGACGGTGCGGAAGAACTCGGAGTACGCCGCGTAGTCGTTGACGTCGGTGTTGTTCGGCGCGACGTAGGCGATGGTGCCGGCCACGTCGTCCGGGTAGAAGCGGCGGTAGAAGGTGGAGGACATGCCGCCCTTGCTGGCGCCGGTGGACAGCCACTCCTCCTGGTAGATCCGCTTCAGTGCGGTCACCAGCCGGTGCGAGTCCGCGGCGCCCTGGCGGATGCCGGCCTTCGTCCAGTCCGCCGGCTCCGGGCGGGAGGGGGTGAAGAACCGGTACTCGATGGACACCTGGTTGCCGTCCACCAGCCGGGTCGGCTCGGTGCGGGACGGGTTGGTGCCCAGGGTGTAGCCGTTGGTGTAGAAGACCGTCGGGCGGTCGTAGCCGCGGTGCAGCAGGCTGAAGCGCTGCTGGAAGGTGCCCAGCCAGGGGCGGTTGTGGTCGATCGGCTGGGTGTACGTGGCGATGAAGTAGCGGTGACCGGTGGTGGTCGGCTTCTCCTCGGTGACGGTCACCCCGGGGATCGCCGCCAGGCGGTCCTTGATGTCGGCGGTCGGGTCGTCGGCGGGGCTCCGGCCGTGGCGGGCCCCGTTGCCCCGGTCGCCCTGCTCCCCCTGGGCTCCCTGGGCACCTTGCGTGCCCTGGCCGTCGGCGGCGGACGCCGGGCTCGCCAGGCCGCCGACCGCGAGCAGCGGTATCAGCAGGGCCGAGGCCAGCAGCCTTCTCACGGTGGTGGTCATCAACTCTCCATCTGGTCAGGTGACATGACTGCCGCCTGGCGGTGCGGCCGGGCGGCACGGGTGGTGCGGACAGTGCGGACGGTGCGGATGGTGCGGGCATCGCGGGCGATGCGGCTCCTGCGGCTCCTGCGGGTGGTGCGGTGGACGGCCGGTGGACGGCCGAAAGGGCCACCCGCCGTTCGCGGATGGCCCATCGGGCAGGACGTGCTGGTCAGCGGGGTCGTCCTGACGGCTTACGGGCGGGGCAGGACACAGCCGGGGCGGGTGAGGTCGAAGGCGTTGCCGGCGCCGAAGCAGGCCGGGATCCCGTACGTCTCCTGGGCGTAGCCGATGCCGGGACGGACCGTCACCGCGCCGTTCTGGTCCACCTCACAGGGGTTGTCCAGGGTGCAGCTCTGGCCGCTCTCGTTGATCGTGTTGTTGACGGCGACCACCTGGCCGGTCGAGGCGTCGACCACCGGCGAGCCGGAGGTACCGCCGATCACGTTGCAGGTGGAGGTGTAGCGGACCGAGTCCTTGAAGGTCCAGTCCGCCTCCTTCAGCCGGTAGGCGAAGCCGTCGATCGAGCAGGAGTAGATCTTCTTCCAGTAACCGGAGACGACCTTGATCGCGGTGCCCTGGACGGGGTGGGTGGCCGCGATGGTCAACGGGGCTATGCCGTACCGGGACTGGATGGAGGCGTAGGTGGTGTTCAGCTGGTAGATCGACACGTCGGTGTCGGTCATCGCGCCATAGACGATCTTGTTGGCGCGCAGCGTGGCGACGCCGCCGCCGCTCGCGTTGAGCAGGGTGAAGGTCCGGCTGGAGGCGCGGTTGAGGACCACCTCGCCCGGACCGGGCATGCCGGTCTCCAGGCAGTGGCCGTTGGAGAGGATCAGGGCCGGGTCGGTCGCGGCCGATCCGGGCATCCGCACCAGCGAGCCGGAGCAGTTGCTGAGCGCGACCGTCCCGGCGAAGCTCACGGCGGCGACGGGTTGGGCGGCGGGCTTGGCGGCGGGGGCTGCGGCCTGGGCCGGAACGGCTCCGACGAGGGCGGTGGCCCCGGCGACCAGCAGGGTGGCGACCGTGCCTATGAGCGGCTTCTTCATGAGAGACCTCTCGGATGTGGGGGGTCCACGGGTGGGGGTGCACCAAAGCTGTCGCGGACATGACTCACTGTCAAGAGTCAAGACGACACCAAGAACCCCTCAAGCCGCAATGGCCGGTTACCGCCGCCGCCCGGGGCGGCCCCCGGAGGCAGTCACCCCGCGGGCCAGTGCGCCCGGCCGAGGCTGATGAGCCGCAGTTGGAGGCGGGCGGTGTCGGCGATCCTCCGCTCCCGGCCCGGATCCGTCTCCAGCGCCTCCAGGAAGGCGGCAGCCGTGGAGACCATGTGGTCGACGTACAGCTCGGCGAGCATCCGCAGGTCCTGCCCGCTCCAGCCCCGGGACTCCGGCTGGAGGGCCAGGGCGGCCCCCACCTCGGCGGCGAAGCGGCCGAGTTCGGCGTCGATCGCCTCGCGCACCTGCCGCACCCCGCCGTGCCGCTCGCGCGCGAGGAAGCGGACGTGTGCCCGGTGCTCGCGGACGTGCCGCTCGATCACGCCCACCGCACGGTCGATCAACTCCTCGGCGTCGTCGGCCTCGGCGAGCACCGCGCGGATCATGACGTGCAGGTTGGCGAGCGACTCCTCGACCAGCGCGACCCCGAGGGCGGCGAGGTCCGGGAAGTGCCGGTAGAAGGCGGCCGGGGAGAGCCCCGCCCCCCGGGTGACCTCGCGCACCCCCAGGCTCGCCAGGTTCTGGTCCGCCAGCAGGTGCAGCCCGGCGTCCAGCAGGGCCCGGCGGCTCTGCTGCTTCTGGGCCTGTCTGGCCCCCACGGTGTGACTCACGCCATTCAGTAAACAAGCGTTTGCCGAACTTGGCCAGCCGGACGTAGAGTGAGGACCAGTCAGTGAACACTTGTCAACTGAAGTCGGCTCAGCCCCAGTCCCAGCCGAAGGAGTCAGCCGTGATCCTGTTCTCCGCCCTCGTCGCCATGGGCATCCTGATCGGCACCGCCGCCCACACCTCGCTCCCGGTTTTCCTCGCCGCCTCCGCCGGCATCACCGCCTGGCTGCTCGCCTTCGGCGCGCGCGAGGGCCTCGCCCGCCTCCGGCACCGCTGACCGGGCCGCTGCGCCTACCCACCCGCGGCCGCTCCCCAGAGAGGACGCACCACCATGAGCACCGTCACCGACCGTCAGAGCACCGCCGACGCCGACGGCCTCGCCGTCGCCTCCTTCCTCCTCGGCCTGCCCGGCCTGCTGCTGTTCAACATCGTCCTCGGGCCGATCGCCATCACCCTGGCCGTCCTGGCCCTGGCCCGCGGCACCCGCCGACGCGGCCGCGCCCTCCTCGGCCTGACCATCGGCATCGCCTCGCTGGCGATCCTCGCCGTCACCACCGCCACCTCCCACGGGGTGCTCATCGACCTCGGCTCCTGACCACGCCCCGCCTCCTCCCCGGCCCTGCCTCACCTCTCCTTCCGGCACCGTCCAGCCGAGGCTCCCGACCTCTTCTCCCCTTCCCCCCCGGCCCGGCCCGCCCCGCCTGTCGGCCCGACGGTGCGAGGGGCCGATCCCGGCAACCCTCCCCCATCCCCCCGCCCGCCACGTAGGGTGGGCCCCATCGGCCGGGCAATCTCAGGGGGCAGGAGTGACGACGGGGAACCGCAGCGACGCACAGCCGGCAGGACCCACCCCGACGGGTGGACGGCTGCTCGCCGTCAGCGATCTGCACATCTCCTACCAGGAGAACCGCGAGCTGGTGGAGAAGCTCCAGCCCTCCCACCCCGGCGACTGGCTGCTCGTCGCCGGCGACGTCGCCGAGATCACCACCAGTATCGAGTGGGCCCTCGGCCTGCTCGCCGAGCGCTTCGCCCGCGTGGTGTGGGTGCCCGGCAACCACGAGCTGTGGACCCACCCCGAGGACCCCGTCCAGCTGCGCGGCGTGGCCCGCTACGAGCACCTCGTCGAGCGCTGCCGCCGCCTCGGCGTGGTGACCCCCGAGGACCCGTACCCGCTCTGGGAGGGCCCCGGCGGCCCCGTCCGCATCGCCCCGCTCTTCCTCCTCTACGACTACACCTTCCGTGCACCGGGCACGACCACCAAGGAGGCCTCCCTGGCGGCCGCCTACGAGAGCGGCATCGTCTGCGCGGACGAGCGGATGCTCCACCCGGACCCGTTCCCGGACCGCGACTCCTGGTGCCGCGAGCGCGTCCGGCTGACCGAGAAGCGGCTGGCGGCCTGCGACCCGGACGTCCCGCTCGTCATGGTCAACCACTACCCGCTGGTCCGTCAGCCCACGGACATCCTCTGGTACCCCGAGTTCGCCCAGTGGTGCGGGACCGAGCTGACCGCCGACTGGCACACCCGGTTCAACACCGCGGCGATGATCTACGGCCACCTCCACATCCCACGCCGGACCACCTACGACGGCGTCCCGTTCACGGAGGTCTCGCTCGGCTACCCCCGCGAGTGGCGCAAGCGCGGACTGCCGGACCCGCTCGTCCGGGAGGTCTTCCCGCAGGCCGCCGGCTGACCGGGCCGCCGAGGCCGTGGCTCCGCACGGCACCGGTGGCCCGGTCGGTGGCGCCCCGAGCGGCGCCCGAGGTGGTCACGTTCCGCCACCTCCTCGTGCGCCCTCCCGTGGCGACGGCTCACTGAGCACGGCCCGCTTGGCGCGGTACTCCTCGGCGTCGATGTCGCCCTCGGCGTAGCGGCGGCCCAGGACGGCGAGCGGGTGCTCCGCCGCGCTGACGGCGCCGGTCCCGAAGCCGCAGCCGTGCCGCCGCCAGACCGTGCGGCGCAGCAGCGCGACCACCAGGACCACCACGGCGATCCAGACCAGGGGGATCAGCAGGATCCACGGGCCGGGGCCGTGCCAGTCGGCCAACTGGGTGTACATGGTGTCCAACTCCTCGGTGGTGAGCTTCCCGGACCTCGGGTGGTTCCCGAGTTGTCCACAGCGTGCCTCCGAGGAGCCTCGTCACGCGTCCTACCGGCAGCGGCAGTTGCGGTACTCCCGGGAGAGTACGGACCGCCCGGGACACGCCGCGCCGGAAGTAGCCGCTCACCGCAGGCCCGGCGGCAGCCGTCGCACCGCCGCCCCGGGAACGGCCCGCGCCGCCACCCCGGGAAACGGCCCGCACCGCCGCCCCGAGGCTCAGCCCAGCCAGCCCGGCCGCACCAGCCCCGACTCGTAGGCCAGCACCACCAGTTGTGCCCTGTCCCGCGCCCCGAGCTTCAGCATCGCCCGGCTGACGTGCGTCTTGGCCGTCAGCGGGCTGACCACCAGCCGCCGGGCGATCTCCTCGTTGGACAGCCCCATCCCGACCAGCGCCAGCACCTCGCGCTCCCGCTCGGTCAGCGCCGAGATGTCCGGGAGCCCCTGCGGCGAGGCCTCGGGCGCTTTCGACCGGGCCGCGAACTCCCCGATCAGCCGCCTGGTGACCCCCGGCGAGAGCAGCGCGTCCCCCGCCACCGCGACCCGGATCGCACGCAGCAGGTCGGCCGGCTCGGTGTCCTTGACCAGGAACCCCGCCGCCCCCGAGCGCAGCGCCTCGAAGACGTACTCGTCCAGCTCGAAGGTGGTCAGCACGACCACCCGCACGGAGGACAGCGCCGGATCCCCGGCGATCCGCCTCGTCGCCTCCAGCCCGTCCATCCGCGGCATCCGGACGTCCATCAGCACGACGTCCGGCACGAGCTCGCGGGCGAGCCGCAGCGCGGCCTCGCCGTCGTCCGCCTCGCCGACCACCGTGAGGTCGTCCTGGAGGTCCAGCAGGGCCCGGAAGCCCGCCCGCACCAGCAGTTGGTCATCCGCCAGCAGTACCCGAATCACTCGCTCTCCGCCTCCGGTGTCGGCAGCTCCGCCCGGACCCGGAAGCCGCCGCCGGGCACCGGCCCCGCCGTGATGGTGCCACCGAACGCCGCAGCGCGGTCCCGCATCCCGACCAGCCCGCTGCCGGAGCCGCCCGCGTCGCCGAGCACCGCGGGCCCCGGATCCTCCACCCGGACGACCAGCACGGAGCGGTCCGTCCAGTCCAGCACCACGACGGCCTGCCGGGCCGCGGAGTGCCGGACGACGTTGGTGAGCGCCTCCTGGACGATCCGGAAGGCGGTGAGGTCGACGGCGGGGGACAGCGCGCGCCGCTCCCCGCGCTCCTGCACCTCCGCCTCCAGGCCCACCCGGTCCGCCTGCTCGGCGAGTTCGTCCAGCCGGTCCAGCCCCGGGGCCGGCCCGCGCGGCGCCGCCCCGGGCCCGCGCAGCGTCGCGAGCACCTGGCGGACCTCGCCGAGCGCCTCCTTGCTGGTCGACTTGATGGTGACCAGCGCGCTGCGGGCCTCCTCCGGCCGCCGGTCGAGCAGCGCGAGCGCGGCCCCGGCCTGGATGTTGATCAGCGACAGGCTGTGCGCCAGGATGTCGTGCAGTTCCCGGGCCATCCTGAGCCGTTCCTCGTTGGCCCGGCGCTCCTCCAGCTGCTGCCGGTAGGCCCGGTGGGCGGCGATCCGCTCGCGCCGGAAGCGGGCCAGCTCGCCGCCCGCCATCACCAGCAGCAGCCAGGCCGACAGCCCCAGCTCGGCCGGCCAGACGCGGCCGGTGGGCGGGGCAGCGCGCTGCCAGCTCTCCGGCAGCGCGAAGGTGACCAGCAGGTGCACCAGGTAGACCCCGGCCGCGCCCGCCCAGGCCGCCCGGCGGTGCCCGGAGCCGATCGCCGCGCAGCAGGCGACGAGCCAGCTCACGAAGACCGGCCCGTACGGGTACCCGGCGGCCAGGTACCCGGCGGTGACCACGGAGGTGCCGGCCACCACCGCGACCGGCCGCCGGCGGCGCAGCACCAGCTGGGCCGGCCCGAGCAGCAGCAGGAGGTAGCCGAAGGCGTCCAGCGGGACCCGCCCGTGCTGGCCGTGCCCGGCGGCGGTCGAGCCGACCACCTGGACCAGTGCGACCGCCGCCGCCAGCCCCAGCGGGAAGCCCGCCCGGGCCGCGCGCGCCCACGGGGGGCGCCACGGCTCGGGCGGGCCCTGCGGCGGGCTCCCGGACGGCCCGCCGGGCGGCCGCTGCGCCGGAGGCGGCCCGGGCGGCGGGGACGTGGGCGGCATCATGTCCACAAGCTAGACCCGCGCCGCCTGCCCGCGCGTCCTCCACCGGTGGCGTTCGGGCGTACTCCCCGTGGAGTACGCCCCCTTCCCTCTGCTCAGTCCTCCGTTGCCGCCCCGGCCTTCGCCTCCGCCTCCTCGAAGGTCGCCGAGGCCTCCGGCCGGGCCAGCGCGACCACCAGCTCCCCGTCGCTCACCTCCGCGACCACGGTGTCCCCCTCGCGCACCGAGCCGTCCAGCAGCAGGTTGGAGATCCGGTTGTCCAGCTCCGACTGGATCGTCCGGCGCAGCGGCCGGGCCCCGAACTCCGGCTGGTAGCCCCGGTTGACCAGGAACTCCTTGGCCGCCTCGGTGACCTCCAGCCGCACGTCCTGGGCCCGCAGCCGGCGCCGGCTGCGCTCCAGCAGCAGGTCCACCACCGACAGCAGGTCCTTCCGGGTGAGCGCGTGGAAGACGATCACCTCGTCGATCCGGTTGAGGAACTCCGGCCGGAACTGCTGCCGCAGGTCGCGCATCAGGTCGTCCCTGATCTCGTCCACGTTGCCCGCGTGGTCGAGGATCCGCTGCGAACCGATGTTGCTGGTCATGATCACCACGGTGTTGCGGAAGTCGACCGTACGTCCCTGGGAGTCGGTCAGCCGTCCGTCGTCCAGTACCTGGAGCAGCAGGTTGAACACGTCCGGGTGGGCCTTCTCCACCTCGTCGAAGAGCAGCACGCTGTACGGCTTGCGGCGCACCGCCTCGGTCAGCTGCCCGGCCTCCTCGTAGCCGACGTACCCGGGCGGGGAGCCGACCAGCCGGGAGACGGTGTGCTTCTCCTGGAACTCGCTCATGTCGAAGCGGATCATCCGGTCCGGGTCGCCGAACAGCAGCGCCGCCAGCGCCTTGGCCAGCTCGGTCTTGCCGACGCCGGTCGGCCCGAGGAAGAGGAAGGAGCCGGTCGGGCGCTCCGGGTCGCCCATCCCGGCCCGGCCGCGGCGCACCGCCTGGGCGACGGCGGTGACCGCCTCCTCCTGGCCGATCACCTTCTCGTGCAGGTGCTCCTCCAGCTTGAGCAGCCGCTCCTTCTCCGTCGCGTTCAGCTCCGCGACCGGGATGCCGGTCCGGGAGGAGAGCACCTGGGCGATGTCGTCGGCCGTCACGTCGACGACCTCCTCGCGGGACTCCGCGATCGACGCCAGCTCGTCCTCGGTCTGCCGCAGCTCGGTCTTCAGGTTGGCGGCCCGGACGAACTCCTCGTCCGCCACGGCCTCGTCCAGCTCCCGCTTCAGCTTGGTGATCCGGTCCTGCACCCCGGTCGCCTCGGTGGACCCGCTCAGGCTGCGCAGCCGGACGCGCGCACCGGCCTGGTCCAGCAGGTCGATCGCCTTGTCGGGCAGGAAGCGGTCGCTGACGTACCGGTCGGAGAGCGTCGCCGCGGCGTCCAGCGCCTCGTCGGTGAACCGCACCTGGTGGTGGGCCTCGTACGCGTCGCGCAGCCCCTGGAGGATCTCGACCGTCTCCTCGACGCTCGGCTCGGGCACCAGCACCGGCTGGAAGCGGCGCTCCAGTGCGGCGTCCTTCTCCACGTGCTTGCGGTACTCGTCCAGCGTGGTCGCGCCGACCACGCTCAACTCGCCGCGCGCGAGCGCCGGTTTGAGGATGTTGCCGGCGTCCATCGAGCCCTCGCCGCCGCCGCCCGCGCCGACCACGGTGTGCAGCTCGTCCAGGAACAGGATCACGCTCTTCTCGGCCGCGGTGACCTCGTCGATCACGTTCTTCAGCCGCTCCTCGAACTCGCCGCGGTACTTGGAGCCGGCCACCAGGGCGGTCAGGTCGAGGGTGACCACCCGCTTCTCCCGCAGGCTCTGCGGCACGTCCCCGGAGACGATCCGCTGGGCGAGGCCCTCGACGATGGCGGTCTTGCCGACGCCCGGCTCGCCGATCAGCACCGGGTTGTTCTTGGTCCGCCGGGAGAGGATCTCGACGGTCTGCTCGATCTCCTCGGCCCGCCCCACCACCGGGTCCAACCGGCCCGAGCGCGCCTCCTCGGTGAGGTCGCGCCCGTACTCGTCCAGCGTCGGCGTCTCGCTCGGGCGGGCGCCGGTGCTGCTGCGCTCGCCGCCGGTGCCGCGCCCCTCCAGCACCGACTTCAGCGCCTCCTGCGAGGGCGCCGCGTTGCGCAGCGCCACGCCGGCGCCCGAGCGCTCCTGGTCGAGCAGCGCGCCGAGGATGTGCTCCGGTCCGATGTACGAGGCCCCGGCCTCCTGGGAACGGGCGTGTGCGGCGAGCAGCGCGCGCTTGGCCGAGGGGGTGAGCGCGGGGCGGCCGTCCACCTCCCCGGGGTCGCCGGTGGGCAGGGCGTGCTCCAGGTCGCCGGAGAGCCGGTCCGGGTCGATGCCGGCCCGTTCCAGCATCCGGCGCGAGGGCTCCACCCGGGTGGCCGCCCAGGCCAGGTGCGCGGTGTCGAGGTCGCTGGAACCGTCCTCGGCCGCCCGCTGCGCGGCCAGCGCGAGCAGTTCCTGCGAGGACTCGCTGAGCAGCCGCCCGATCGGCACCCGTTGCACGGCGGGCGGGGAGGCCAGCGGGCTCATCCCGAAGAACCGGCTGAGCAGGTCGGAGAACGGATCGTTCGATCCGAACGGGGGCATGGTCACGGCGCTTCACCTCTCCCAAGCGGTTTGCAGCCACACAAACACAGGCCGCCCGGGCTCGCCCGTCGAGCCGCCCGAGCCGCCCGAGCTGCCCGAGCTGCCCGAGCTGCCCGAGCTGCCCGAGCCGAGCGGACCGCCCGCGCCGTGACCCGCCGCGCCCGGACAGGGCCGTGCCCGGGCAGAGCCGCGCCCGGGCAGAGCCGAGGTCGGGCAGAGCCGAGGTCGGCGGCAGCCCGCCCGCGTTCACCCGGTCACCTGCTCCAGCAGCACGCCACCGGTGTACGTCACGGCCATCGCCAGCAGCCCGCCCGCGACGTTGCGCAGGACCGCCCGGGCCGGGCCGGCGCCGCCCAGCCGGGCACTCGCCCAGCCCGACAGGGTGAGCGCAGCCACCACCGCCACCACCGTCACCAGCAGCCGCCACGACGTCGGCGGCAGCAGCACCGCCAGCAGCGGCACCAGCGCACCCAGCGTGAACGCCGCCGCGCTGGCCAGGGCGGCCTCCCACGGACTGGTCAACACGTCCGGATCGATGCCGAGTTCGGTCTGCGCGTGGGCGGCCAGCGCGTCCTGATCGGTCAGCGCCAAGGCCACCTCCCGCGCCAGGCCGTCCGTCAACCCGCTGCCCCGGTAGTAGTCGGTCAGCTCGTCGAGCTCCCCCTCCGGGTCCTCCGCGAGCTCCTGCCGTTCCAGCGCCAACGCGGCCCGCTCGGTGTCCCGTTGGGTGCTGACCGAGACGTACTCGCCGGCCGCCATCGACATCGCCCCGGCCAGCAGCCCGGCCACCCCGGCCGCGAGCAGCGTGCCCCGGGAGCCCGACGCACCCGCCACGCCGGTCACGATGCCCGCCGTCGACACCACGCCGTCGTTGGCCCCCAGCACGGCCGCCCGCAGCCAGTTCAGCCGCGAGGACAGCTCGGCCCGCGTCTGCCCGACCCGTTCAGCCATCCGCCCACCGCTCTCAGGGGTCCGACCGGTCCCCCCGATCCTCGCCCGGGGCCCGCCGCCCCGCCACCTCGACGGCGGGCCGGCGGCCGCTCAGGGCGCCTCTCCCAGCACCGCGGCGAGCGCCCGCCGCAGGTCCTCCGGCCCCCGGTAGCGCACCCCGGTCATGCCGAAGGCCACCGCCGCGTCCACGTTCTCCTGGCGGTCGTCCACGAACAGGCAGCGCTCGGGCGCCGCCCCGGCCCGCTCGGCGGCGATCTCGTAGATCCGCCGGTCGGGCTTGGCGGCGCCCACCCGGGAGCTGTTCACCACCTCGTCCGCCAGGTCCGCCAGCCCCAGCAGCGCCAGGTCCTCGTCCAGCCACGTCGTCGCGTTGGTCACCAGCACCAGCCGGCAGCGCTGCCGCGCCCGCCGCAGCAGCCGCACCACCGACTCGTCCGCACGGAACGGCGCGTCCGCGAACGCCCCTGCCAGCTCCCGTGCCTGATGTGGCGTCACATGCTCGGCGAGCCCCCGCGCGATGGAGTCCACCCACTGCGCCTTCCCGATCCGCCCGAGCAGCAGGGGCCGGTCGTTCTCCGGCGCGAACCCCACCGCCGCCGTCGTCCCCGCCGCGACCCCCGCCGCCCGCTCCAACTCCGCCACCCGGTCCCCGTCGAAGAACCGGATCACCCCGTCCACATCGCACAGCACCGCGTCGAACGCCACCTCAGCCATCCCCCCTGCCTACCATCCGGCGCCGCCGGACCCCGACGCGGGGTGCGGCGCCAGGGGCGGGCGCTCCCCGGCGCCGGGCCCGCCACCGTGCGACAAGGGAGGCGGCCGCGAGGAACGGGACGGGTGCGACGCACGGGACGGGGCCCGGCCCGCCCGTTGCCGGCCGGAAAGGCCGAAACGGCCCGGTCGAACGGCCCGGTGAAGAAATCCGCATATTCCCGGCGCTCGTTCGATTATTTACCGCATCGTTCGATTGCAACGTTCGAAATGTGATAAACGGCGCCGCTCGTCCGACCAGCGGCATCACCGGTGATCACCCGGCGGAGTCGAACCGCGACGCCTTGCAATCGAACGCGGATAGAAAACGAAGGTTCACCCGTTGGGGTGATGCAACTGGACATGCGCCATGCCGGAAAGGGAAAGTCTCGATGTCCTCGACAAGGGCCATTGGGGGGCTCCTATGGTGGAATCTCGCTCGAATCAGAAGACGATCGAGCAAAAAGGCGGAGTCGGATCACTGCTCGACACGCAGAAGTCGAGCCGAACCGCATCTCCCGGGGTCGGAAAACCGCACGACGGCGTCATGCCGGCGGACACCTTCGACCCCGGGCTGTTCCGGGAGAATTCGGAGACGGTACTGGGCCGGCTGGAAAGCCATCTGGCCGATTCCTCGATCAGAGGGCTGGAACTGATCGACCCCGAAACGCTCACCCAGGCCGCCAGGGCGCTGATGACCTCCGAGCGCGAGCGGATCGCCGCCTTCGACGAGAAGCGGCTGGACGCCATCACCGACCTGTACGTGCGGACGGGCATCCCGGTCCACTCCCCCGGCTACATGGGCCGGCAGTTCTCGGGCGTGGTGCCGCTCGGCGGGGTGGTCGACTTCGTCAGCTCGGTGGTCAACCAGCCGTCCTCGTTCTACGAGGCGGGCCAGCTGCCCAGCGTGGCCGAGCGCATCATGGCCGAGGAGTTGAACCGGTTCATCGGGTGGGAGCCGGACACCTTCGCCATGATCACCACGTCGGGCGGGTCCCTGGCCAACCTGACCGCCCTGCTGGCGGCCCGGAACAAGGTGTTCCCGGACTTCTGGTCGGGCGGCAGCCCGGCGGACGACCAGCCCCGCCCGGCCATCGCGGTCGGTGCGGACGTGCACTACAGCGTCTCCCGGGCGGCCGGGATCCTGGGCATCGGCGAGTCGCAGATCGTGCGCCTGCCGATCAACCGGGAGCAGCAGATCTGCCTGGAGCAGGTGCGGCCCGCCCTGGCGGCCGCGGAGCAGCGGGGGCTGAAGGTCTTCGCCCTGGTCGCCTCGGCGGGCACCACCTCGGTCGGCGCCTTCGACCCGCTCGACGGGCTCGCCGAGATCACCCGGGAAGCCGGCATCTGGCTGCACGTCGACGGCGCGCACGGCGCCAGCCTGCTGGTCTCCGACCGGCTCCGGCACCGGCTGCGGGGCATCGAGAAGGTCGACTCGCTGGCCTGGGACGCGCACAAGATGATGTTCGTCCCGGCGCCCTGCACCCTGCTGTTCTACCGGGACAAGGAGGACAGCCTCGGGGCCTTCCAGCAGCGCGCCAGCTACGTCTTCGACGAGGAGCCGGACCGCTACACCGAGCTGGACAGCGGCGCCCGGAACTTCGAGTGCACCAAGCGGCCCATGATCATGCCGCTGTGGACCCTGTGGTCCGTCTACGGCCGGGCCCTGTTCGCCGAGAAGATCGAGTACCTCTGCGAACTGACCGAGGAGATCCACGGCGTCCTCCGGGGCGAACCCGATTTCGAGACGCTGCACCGCCCGGAAGCCAACATCCTCTGCTTCCGCTACCGACCGGCAGAACTTCCGGACGAGCACGTGCACCGCCTCCAGGTGGCGATCAGGAACCGCATCAAGATCCGGGGGAACTTCTTCATCTCCAAGGTGAACATCGACGGCGTCGCCGCCCTGCGGGTGGTCCTGATGAACCACCAGATCACCGCCGAGCACTTCCGGATGCTGCTGGGCGAAATCAGGCGGGTCGGCTCCGACCTGCTGGCCGACGCCGGGTGAATTCCACAGAAGAATCGTGGCCGAACGAACGACGGCCCAGGAAAACGTGAACAACAGAAGGACGGGGAATTGACGATGAGTGCAGTGAGCGCCCTGCCCGGGCGGCCGGCCGCGCCCGGCGGCGGCGTCGACGAACTGGCGAGCTGGCTGATCCCGGAGTGGGAGCTGAACCCGGAGTCGGTCGGCGCGGTGGCGAAGCTCCCCTCGTTCGCGAGCAAGCTCCGCGAGTGCGAGCGGGTCTGCCAGGCGCCGTACAGCGAGGCCTCGCACGAGCTCCAGGACGCCCTGGTGCTGCGCCGCCTCCAGCAGTTGGTCAACACCGTGCGGCTCAACCCGCTCTGGCGCAGCCGTCTGTCCGGCGCCGGCGTCGACGGCGCGCCGCGGACGTACGAGGAGTGGCAGCGGGTCCCGCTGTCGGACAAGGAGACCCAGCGCGAGTTCTTCATGGGCTCGCGCCCGGGCATGGTGGTGCCGCTGAACCGCGGCGGCTTCGAGATCGTGGCCAGCGGCGGCACCAGCGGCGGCAAGCCGCTGGAGTCGGTGTACTCGCTCCAGGAGCTCCGGGACACCTACGAGGTGGCCGGCCGCTTCATGGGCACCTACCAGCTCGCCGGCTACCTGCCCGGCGACGACCCCAAGTGGCTGTACACCACGCTGGCGGACTACCAGATGTGGAGCAGCGGCACCATGGTCGGCGGGGTGCTGGCGCAGGTGCCGGGGGTCAACTACATCGGCGCGGGGCCGGTCACCGCCCCGGTGCTGGAGCACATGTTCTCCTACCCCGGCCCGAAGGCGCTGATGGGGATCACCGCGGGCATCGCGATCCTCAGCGAGCTCGGCGCCGGCATGAGCCAGGAGGCCAAGGAGAGCTTCCGGGTGGCGCTGTACGGCAGCGGGGTGCTGCCGCAGCGCAAGCGGGCGGAGCTCAAGGCGATGTACCCGAACCTGACGATCCTCAGCTACTTCGCCGCCACCCAGGCCGAGACCATCGGGCTCCAGCTGACCGAGGAGTCCCCCTGCCTGGCGGCCGTACCCGGCCTGCACCTGGTGGAGATCGTCGACGAGCAGGGCCGCTGGGTCGCCGAGGGCGAGGAGGGCGAGCTGGTCGTCACCCGCCTGCACGGGCACGAGGCCCCGCTGCTGCGGCTGAAGCTGGGCGACCGGATGATCCGCCGCCCGCGGCTGGACGGCCCGGGGCTGAAGACCGGCCAGTTCGAGTTCGCCGGCCGCACCGGGGACATCCTGCACCTGAACGACAGCCAGTACTCGGCCCCGCGGGCGTACGAGGCGGTGCGGGAGGACCTGCTCAAGGCCACCGCGATCGACCTGGACGTGGTCGCCCACGAGATCCAGTTCGTGAACCACCGCGAGGGCAAGACGATCACCCTGCTGGCCGCCGTCGACGACGTCGCCGGCCTCACGTACCGGACGGACGCCTCGCTCGGCCCGTACGGCGTCCAGCACGTCTTCGTCAATGCGCTGCCCCGCTCGCTCTCGCTGTTCAACCAGGGCGAGGCGAACCCCGCCTCGATCGAGAAGACCGGTTACCGGTTCCTGGTCAAGTTCGTGCCCAGGGCGTCCGCGGAGATCGAGCGGACGTCGGTCGGCAAGGTGCCGCTGGTCCGCGACCGGGGCTGACAGGACCGGCGGGACGGTACGACTGCCGCTCCGGAACGTTGGTTTGAGGAATGGAGTGAGTATGAAGCCGCAAGTGAACATCGCCGTCGTGGTCGACGTGATCGGCGCGCTCTCGGACAGGACGCTGCTCAACGGCAACCTCTGTCTGATCGACGACGGGTCGTTCGACAGCAAGAACCAGGGCACGCCCGACCTGGTCACCGTGGTGGTGCCCGGCCAGGTGGTCCAGTGGACCGCCCTGGCGGTGGACCTCCAGACGCCCGTCGAGATCCGGAGCATCAGCTTCGTCCCGGCGGACGGGGGCGCGGCCGCGGCCGCCCACGGCGCGGACCCGGCCGGCGCGGCCGAACCCGCCGTCGGCGGGGCGGAGGCCGGCGCGGCGGACGGCGCGCAGGGCGCTCCGCCGGCCGGCCACCAGCTGTCGAGCGGGCAGCTGGACCTCAACGCCTGGACGGGCGTGGTGCCGCCGTACCTGGTGCCCGGGGTGCCGTACCGGTACCGGCTGGAGCTCCAGATGTACGAGGGCGAGCACAGCGTGCTGCACGTCGACTCGCCCGCACTGATGTGCCTGTAGGCGGAACACCGACAAGGAGGGTGGGCGCATGGCCCAACAACTGGCGATCATCGTGCTCGTGGACGTCGGCAACGCGCTGGAGTCCCGGACGCTGACCGGTAACACCTATCTGTTCGACAACATGAAGCTCCAGGGCTCCCTGAACCAGGGCACCGGCGAGTTGGTCACCGCGATCAACGGCGCCTACTGGAGCGACGGCTCGCAGGCCAGCGAGCAGGTGCTCAACTGGCTGCCGTACAGCCTCGGTTCGATCCCCCCGACGGTGCCCCGCGGGTACCACACCCTCCGGGCGCGGGCGGCCGAGCGGGAGGCGCTGACGGAGCTCGCGAACCTCACCGAGAAGCCCGGTACGGCGAACGGCGACACCGAGGCCGCGCTCACCCGGATCCGGAAGGCCGTCGGCACCCGGGTCAACGGCGCCTCCAGCAGCCGGGCCCTCGCCGGGCAGCGGGTCCTGGACGTGACCGGCAGGGTCGTCTCCGACCACGGCCAGGACACCCACAGCTACCCGGCGCCGGTGATCACCGACATCTTCGGCGAGGCCGTGGACGAGAAGATCATCTACCCGGCCGAGTACGGCTCCCCGGACCTGGTCACCGACGGCTGGTACTGGTCGGCGACGATCGACACCTCCCGCCCCGGGACGTACACCTACAAGATGCGGATCCAGCTCCACGAGCTGGTCCAGCGGGCGGGCGAGTGGACCTGGGAGCCGGTCAACCTCACCTGCGAGTCGAAGCTCCGGATCACCGCGGAGCCCAAGCGGAACGGCTTCACCGGCGCGGGCATGGGCTACCTGCCGATCGCCCCCGCCGCCTTCGGCTGAACCGCCGACCCAGTCAGTCCCCAAGGACGAGGAGGAGGAGTAGATGACCACCAAGACACGGCTGAAGACCACGCCGAAGCGCCCGATCTCGATCACCGCGGTGGTGGACTGCGTGGGCATGCTGGCGTCCCAGAGCACCCACGGCCACCTGTACCTGTACGACACCAACAAGGCCGGCGGATCGACCGACTTCGGCACCGAGGAGCTGCGGACCAGGGTCAAGGCCGGCGACCAGCTGCTCTGGAACGTGCTGGCGCTCGAGTGCGAGGCCTTCGTGGCCATCGACGGGATCGAGATCGACCACGAGGTGTGCGAGCCGGTCCGCCGGGTCTACCCCGGCACCGACGTCGCCTACTGGACCGGGACGGTGAAGAAGGACGCCCCGGCCGTCCCGTACCGGATCAGGTTCCGGCTGGGCACCCAGGTCGAGCCGATCACCACCACCGTGTCGCCCGTCCTGGTCGGCCAGGCCACCTGACAGCCCTGGACGGCGGACCGCTCCGGGCGGGGGACCGCTCGCAGCGGCGCACTCGAAGGAGGAACCTTGACAACCAGTGCCAGCAGCTCCACGACGGGGAAGCAGAACCCCGGGCAGCTGAACTCGGTCCAGCTCAACGTCGTCACGCTCGTCAACATGGAGCGGGCCACGGCCAACCGCTCGCTGGGCGACGCGATGTACATGATGGACAACAGCGTCGGCGGCTCCGGCCAGGGCACCCGGCAGCTGGAGACGGTCTGCAAGCAGGGCCAGGTGATCAACTGGATCATCCGCCCGATCGACATGGAGCGGAGGCTGGACGGCACCTGGCCGCCCATGCCCAAGATCAACAACATCGTGGTCCTCGACACCGAGCTGGGTGACGAGGAGGACGTGGCCGAGCGGAAGCTCTTCACCGAGCTGAAGATCTACGGCATGCCCGACCGCATGCGCTCCCCGCTGACCCCGGTCTACTACTACTGGGCCGGCACCGTGCTCAGCACCGCCAGGCCCGGCCTCTACCGGTACCGGCTGGTCGTCGAGCTGGAGCAGGAGGGCACCAAGGAGAAGCTCTACCTCAACACCGTCGACCACCCCGCCCTGCGGGTGATCGAGGTCTGAGCCGCCCGAAACGCCGGGAGCCCGGTGCCCCCGACCTGCACGGTCGGGGGCACCGGGCTCCCCACTGTGGGCGCGGACGGTTTCGAACCGCCGACATCTGCTTTGTAAGAGCAGCGCTCTACCACTGAGCTACGCGCCCCCTGCCGTGGCCCGGCGGGCGCACGACGAATGCTTAGGGTACCTGGTCCCCGGGGGTGGTGCGGCCCGGGTGCCCGGCGGGCGGGGCGGGGCCGTGCGGCGCAGGGGGCGGGAGGGGGTGACGGGCCGGCGGGGTGATCGGGGAGAATGGGGGCCGGATCAGCGGGTCGGAACAGGGAGCGCGCAGTGACGGTGGCCGGCGGGAGCGGGCGGGGGCGGCGTCGGGCGGGGGGTGCGCTGGCCGACGCCCTGGTGTTGCCGGTGGTACTGGCGGGTGCGCTGGGCGCGGTCGGGCTGGCCTCGGCCGGGAGCGGCGGCTGGTGGGGGCGGCGCGGCGGCGAGGGCGGCCGGGCGCAGGCCCGGGAGGCCCGGGCGGCGGCCCAGGAGGCGTTCTACGAGCTGGAGGAGACCCAGCGCGAGGTGCAGCTCGCGGTGGAGACCGTCCGGGCGGCCGAGGAGGGCCCGGCGGCGCAGCGGGTGCTGGCCGACCTGGCGGCGATCTCCGGGCGGGTCGACCAGGTCACGGTGAACTACCTCGCCGCGCTCGACGCCCACAACCTGGACAGCGAGACCCTGGACGCGGGCGCGGCCGCCCAGGCCAGGCGCCAGTTGGAGGACGTCAGGGGCCAGCTCGGCTCGGCCCGGGCGGAGCTGAACGACTTCCTGCGCCGTCTCCAGCCGGCCGTCGAGCACGCCGAGCAGCAGCTGATGAGGGTCACCCCGGCGGTCGAACTGGCCAAGCGCGCGCTGCTCGCGGCCACCACCGCGCTGGACGGGGCGCGCGGCGCCGGCCTGCGGGCGGACGACCTGGCGGCCCGGCTGGCCGAACTGGCGCCCGAGCTGGGCCGGCTGAACGAGGGCCCGGCCCGGCACGGCGTCGCGGACACCCTGCGGCGCGCCGACGACGTGCGGCAGCGCGCCGAGGCGATCGCCGCCGACGCCGGGCAGTTGCCGGAGCGGGCGCAGGAGATCGACCGCCGGGTGGCGAGCCTGCGGACCCGCATCCAGGCGCTGGAGACCAAGGCCGCGACGGTCGAGCCCGCGCTGAGCGAGCTGCGCCGCCGCTTCAGCACCGCCTGCTGGCAGGACCTCCAGCGGGTGCCGGACCAGGTCGCGGAGACCGGGCGCGCCGCCGAGCGCAAGCTCGCCGAGGCCGCCCGGGCCCGGGACGAGCAGCGCTGGGCGGACGCCACCGCCGCGATCGGGACGGTCCGCGCGCTGCTGGAGACGGCCGACGGCTCGGTGCTCGCGGTGAACGAGCGGTTGCGGCAGCTGAACGAGGTGCAGCACGACCCGAACCGGGAGATCGAGCGGGCCCGCTTCGCCCTCCGGGACGCGCAGCGGCTGGCGATGGCCGGGCGCACCGCACCGGACCCCCGGCACGCCGGCCCGCTGGACGAGGCGGTGGCCCGGCTGGACCGCGCGGTGGCCGCGCTGGAGGCGGCCGGCCGCCACCCCGACTACTGGCACTTCCTGACCGAGCTGGCGGCGGTGCGGGACACCGCGGCCCGGGTGATCGAGCTGATCCGCGGGGACCTCGGCGGCCACCGGTAGCGGTGCACGGCCTCCGCCGGCGGTGCGCGGCCTCCGGAGGGCTGCCGGAAGACACCGGAAGGACACCGGAACCGGGAGACCGGCGGGCGCACCGCTCGGTACCCTGCCGGTATGCCTCGCTACGACTTCCGCTGCCGCTCCTGCGGCACCACCTTCGAGCTCCGCCGCCCGATGGCCCGGGCGGGCGACCCCGCCGTCTGCCCGCAGGGCCACCAGGACACCGTGAAGCTGCTGTCCACCGTCGCCGTCACGGGCGGCACGGCCGCCGCCCGGCAGGCCCCGGCCGGCGGGGGCGGCGGGGGTTGCTGCGGCGGGGGCTGCTGCGGCTGAGCGGCGTCAGCCCCCGACCGGCAGGCGGCGTCAGCCCCCGACCGGCAGCGCCGTGGCGCCCGCCAGGAACCGCCGGACGATCTCCTCCCCGGCCGCCACCCCCACCTCCGCCAGGGCGGTGACGCCGGGGGCCGTCCAGCCGCTGTCGGCGAGCTCGCCGTGCCCCGGGCGCCAGCCCGCGTCCGCCGCGAGCAGCAGGTCCGCGTCGAGCAGCGAGTCCCCGGCCGCCAGGACGGTGTGCGCGCCGCGGCGCCGGACGACCTCGGCGAGCGCGGCGCTCTTGGTGAGCGGCGCGGGCACCGCGTACACCTTGCGGCCCTGGAGGGAGACCGTCCAGCCGCGCTCGGCGCACCAGCCGGTCAGCTCCGCCAGCCAGCCCTCCGGCAGGGCCGCGCGCTCGACCACCAGGTAGGCGAACAGCTCGTCGGCGACCCGCCGCCGGTGCGTCCACTCCGGATCGGCGCACAGGGCGAGCCGCCGGACGACCTCCTCCAGCGGGGCCGAGCCGGCCGCTATCCGCCCGGTGATCTCGGCCCGCCAGTCGCCGTCCGGCACGCCGTCCACCAGCAGCTGCCCGCCGTTGGCGCAGATCGCGTACTCGGGGCCCCGGTCCGCGGCCGGGCCGGGCAGGTGGACCCGCCCGTACTGCTCCGGCGTGCGGGTGGTGGCCGGGACGAAGCAGGCCTGCCGGGCGAGCTCGGCGAGCAGCCCGGCGGCCCGTTCGGTCATGAAGGACAGCGGCCGCCCCTGGTACACCTCGACGCAGAGCAGCCTCGGCGCCGACCGGTCCGGCCCCTCCAGGGCCATCGACCGCTCGGAGTAGATCAGCGTCCGGTCGAGGTCGCTGGCCACCAGAACACCCATCAGGATTCCCTCCCCGTGCTACCGCTCCCGCCGTGCCCGCCGCCGACGGCCCGCCCGTCGCCCCCGGTCGCCCCACGGCTGTAGCGGGGGTGGATCAGGCCGACGCAGGTGTACGGCAGGCCGTCCACCTCCTCGACCGCGACGCCGCGCTGGGCGGCGAGCAGCCGGACGTGGTCGAGGTCCGCGCCGGCGCCGCGCCGGGCGAGGATCCGCCAGGGGACGCGGCGCAGCAGGACCCGGGTGGTCTCGCCGACCCCGGGCTTGACCAGGTTGACGTTGTCGATCCCGTACTCGGCGCTGATCCGCTCGACGGCGGCCCAGCCGGCCCAGTCGGGCGAGCGGTGCGGGTCGTCGGCGAGCCGCCCGGCGCCCTCGACCGCCGCGGCGCGGACCTCGGCGAAGCGGTCGGCCACCGCGTCCAGGAAGACCGCCGAGACGTCGCTCCCGGCCAGGGCGGCGTAGTGCTTGGCGCCGTGGAAGTCGTCCGGCCCGATCAGTCCGGGCCGCAGCACGGTGCGCGAGACCAGCCCGGAGACGGTGGAGTTGAGGCAGGCGGACGGGATCAGGAAGTCGTCCCGGGTGCCGTACGTGCGCACGCAGCGGCCCGGGTCGGCGAGCACCGCGAGGTCCGGGTCGAAGCCGGTGCCGGCCAGCGCGTCGGCCAGTTCGCGGGTGATCGCGCCCTTGCCGGTCCAGCCGTCCACGAACACCACGTCCCGCGCCGGGTGGTGAGCCGCCAGGTACCGCAGCGCGACGGGGTCGACGCCGCGGCCGCGCACGATCGAGACCGCGTAGTGCGGCACCGACAGGCCGTGCGCGAAGGCCAGCCAGCGGCGGACCAGGATGCCGACGGGCGTGCCGGCCCGGGCCAGCGAGGCGAGCACCAGCCCGGGGCCGCGCTCGCGCAGCAGCGTCTCCGCGACGGTGCCGACGGCGAGCGCGATCCGGCCGGCACTGTCGCGCAGCGCCCGGTGGAACAGGTCCTGGTACCCGGGGCCGGGCTGGTACTCGACCGGCAGCGACTCGGCGTAGTGGGCGCCGCCGTTCTGGACGGCCTCCTCGCGCTCCTCGGTGGGCGCTTCGAGCGCGACCCCGGAGAGGTCCTTGAGCAGCCAGGCCACCTCCTCCGCCGGGTACGAGGAGAACGCGGGCCCGTACAGCGGGGCGGGCAACACCGGCGACGGCGACGGCGGCACGCTCCGCGCGACGGGCGGCACGGGCACCGGCCGATGCGAGGGCACCACCGCGAGCACCACCCGGTCGGTGACCCGCCGCAGCTGGCCGAGCAGCGCGCGCTCCCCCTCGTGCAGCGCCGGGGTGTCGGCCACGTCGTCCACCACCAGCACCACGGCGTCGAACCGCCGCGCCGGGTCGCTGCCGGGGGCGACGTTGTACGCGTAGCGCTCGGCGGAGCCGCCGTCCCGCGGGTCGTCGTGGGCGGGGAAGGCCAGCCGGGTGCGGATGGCGTAGCCGGGGTCGTCGACCGCCAGGACGGGCGAGCGGGTGGTGGTGGAGAACCGGACGCGGTCGCCGCCGAGCCGCTCGGCGAGGGCGCCCGCCAGGCGCAGCGGCGTGTACATCAGCTCCTCGAAGCCGAGCACCAGCACCCGCCGTGCCTCGGCGGGCACGGCCGCGGCGAGCTGTCCGGCCAGCCGGGGCAGTGCGGCCTCCAGCCGGGCGCGATCGCGGGCGGTGAAGCCGTGCCGGCCGCCGTCCGGGAGCCCGGCGGGCCAGTCCAGTGCGACCCGGGCCAGCGGTGCGGCGGCGGCCGTCGGCGCCGGGCCGTCGCCCGGGGCGGCCCCGGCGATCAGCCGCTCGGCCCGTGCCACCACGTCCTCGGGGAGCTCGACGCCCCCGCTCGCGGCGGCCACCAGGTCCAGCCGGACGCCGAGTTCGGCGGCCGCCTCGTCGAGCCGCCGCCGGTCGGCCGGGGAGCGCAGGTCCACCAGGGCGACCACCACGTAGTGCTCGCGCGGGTGGCGGGCGTGCAGTTCGCGGATGGTGTTGAGCACCGTCGTGCCGGTGGAGAACTCGTCGTCCACCAGCACCAGCGGCCCGTCCCCGGCGAGCAGCGCGGGCTCCGCCGGGAGCAGCAGGTGCGAGGTGGCGTGCGAGTGCTCCTCCTCGAAGCCGCCGAACGGGGGTATCCCGGGCACCGGGCGGCGGGTGGAGTGCAGGTAGGGGGCGTCCAGGCCGTCGGCGACGCTGTGGCCGAGGCCGGTGGCGGTCTCCGCGTAGCCGAGCACGACGGCCCGCGCGGCCGCCGGCGCGCCGAGCAGTCCGCGGACCCGGCGGCCGAGGTCGAGCCCGGCGCCGTGGACCACCGAGGGCCGCTGCGGCACGTGCTTGCCGAGCACGGTGGAGACCAGCAGGTGGGCGCGCCGGGGGTTGCCCGAGCGCAGTGCCAGTCCGACGAGTTCGGGCAGCCGCGCGGAGCCGGTCAGGGCGATCCCGGCCCGGTCGGCGACCCAACGGCCGGTCCACGTCTGGGGTGTTGCTGTCACTGCTGGTCCTGCCTTCGGTGGTGCGGGGGTCGGTCGCTGGTCTCGGGCGGTCAGCCGCACAGGCAGGCCGACAGCAGTTCGGCGAAGCTCACGTCCTCCCGGGCGACGCCGAACACCTCCGCCCGCAGCAGCACCCGCTCCGCCCAGGCCCGGTGCGGCCGGGCCTCGTTCATCTTGTTGGTGTACGCCGAGCGCAGGACCCCGCCGCCGTCCTGCTCCTGCCGGAGGATGTCGCGGGCGTCGCAGTATTCCTCGTGCGTGACCACGGAGAGGGCGTGCACGGCCGGCACGTGGCTGGGGTGGATGCAGGTCTTGCCCAGCAGGCCGTTGGCCCGGTCGAGTTCGACCTCCCGGATCAGCCCGTCCAGGTCGTGCGCGATGATCCGCCGGCGGACCTCCTCGCCGGAGGCCCGCGGCACCCCCGCGGCGACCGGGAACGAGGCCCCGGCGAACGGGGTCCGGCGCAGCTGCGGCTTGAACATCCGCTCCTGGACCGGGAAGTACTCCCAGACCGGTCCGGTGACGGTGTACCCGGTGCCGTCCGCCCGGCCGAGCACGTTGACCACGTCCCCGATCACCGCCGCGACCAGTGCCACGTCGTACGCGGTGAGGTCGGGCGAGCGCCGCAGCCCGTACGCGGAGCACAGGTCGGTGACGCCGAGCCGGACGGCGAGCACCCGCTCGCGGTGCCCGGCGAGCAGCTCGGCGATGCCGAACAGCTGCTCCCGCCGGGTCTCCAGGTGGGCGAGTTCGGGCGACTCCAGGACGGGCATGGCGAACAGCCGCCGGCCGGTCGCGGCCTCGGCGGCGGCCAGCGCGGCCAGGTACCCGCCGCCGTTGCCGGGGGTGAACTTCGGCAGCACGAAGCCGCTGAGCAGTCCGACGGCCGGGCCGAGCCGCTCGGCCAGGTCGAGGATCTGGGCGGCGGCACGGACCCTGATGAAGAGCAGGGGGTGGCCCTGTGTGGAGTCGGTGAAATCCTTGACCAGGTCGTTCAGCTGCTCGACCAGGTTCCGCTCGCCCGCGTCCACCTCGTGGTCGGCGATCGCGTCCTCCAGGCAGAGCACCATCGACACCACGCCCCGACCAGCGAGTTTGCGGATGTCGGCGGCCAGGGAGGGCCTGGTGGCCGGGCTGTAGAGGGTGCCGCCGAGGGCGGTGGCCAGCAGCGCGGACCCGCTCTGCGCGCTGAACGCGCGCGGCTGCTCCAGGAAGAGCCGGTCGCGTACGTCCTCGGCGAGGTGGCCGAAATGCCGCAAGGTGCTCTCCTCCGGGAAGTGGACGGGCCGCCGCCCGTTGCCGCCGTCGCCCTGGTCAACCGGCCGACCGGGCGCCGTGGTTCCCGGGGCGCGCCTGCGCCGGACGCCCTTCCGTCCGGCTCCCGGGGACCTTTCGACCGCCCATCGTACGGACGGGATCCGGCCGCCCCCGGTTCCGCGGCACTGAACTCCCGGAACATCCCGGTCCACTTCGACGATCTTGGAGGACCGGTGGCCGATCCGGGAAACGACGGCGGCAAACCTCCGAAAGCGCAAGTCTTGGCAAAGTCCGACGCGGCACGGACCGGTCCGGTCACGTTGTCCGAAGGGGTGGCGAACAGGCAGGATGGTCGGCTATGACGCACGTGATGGCCAAGGGCGCCAACATCGCACTGCCGGCGGCGGCGGTCCGCGCCGTGCTGCGCTGGAGCGCCACGCCCGGTGCGCCGGACGTGGACGCGTCCGCGCTGCTGCTCGGCGCCTCCGGCAAGGTCCGCTCGGACGCCGACTTCGTCTTCTACAACCAGCCCCGCCACCCCTCCGGCCTGGTCCGCCACCTGCCCAAGCAGCAGACCGCCGGCGGCGCCGAGATCATCGACACGGTCGAGGTCGAGCTGGGCAAGCTGCCCGCCGAGGTGGACCGCGTGGTGCTGGCCGGCTCCTCCGAGGGCGGGTCGTTCCGCGCCGTCCCGGGGCTGCGCCTGGCGCTCTTCGACGCCGCGGCGGGCGAGGGCGCGCCCCCGCTGGCCGAGTTCGCGATCGACGACCCCGAGAACGTCACCGCCCTGGTCGCGGGCGAGCTGTACCGCCGCTCCGGGGCGTGGAAGTTCCGGGCGGTCGGCCAGGGCTACACCTCCGGACTGGTCGGCCTCGCCACCGACTTCGGCATCACCGTGGACGACGAGGCGGAGCCCGACCCGACGCCGCCCCCCGTGTCGGCGTCCGGCGCGTTCGACCCGCGCACCACCCCGCTGCCGGACCCGCGCTCCGCCGCCCCCGAGCCGGGCACCTTCACCCTGGCCCCGGCCGTCCCGCAGGCCCCGCCCGCCCAGGCCGCGGCGCCCGCAGCGGCCGCCGCGGCCGCCCCGACGGCCCCGCCCCCGCCCTCGGCCCCGCCGACCGTGCCCCCGCCGCCCGCCGCTCCCCCGGGCCACCAGAGCGGCACCGGCTACGGCTACCCCCAGCAGTCCGGCGCGGGGTACGGCGGGCCCGGGCAGCAGCCCGCCGGCGGCTACGGCTACCCGCAGCAGGGCGCCGGCCCGCAGCCCTACCAGCAGCCGGGCGGTTACGGCTACCCCCAGCCCAGCCACCCGGCCCCGAACCCCCCCGCCCCGAACCACCCCGCGCCCCCGCAGCAGCGCCCGGCCGGCTACGGCTACCCCCAGCAGGGCAGCGGCCAGCAGCCGCCCGTCCCG
Source organism: Kitasatospora sp. NPDC018619 (assembly GCF_044391605.1). Classification (NCBI taxonomy): domain Bacteria; kingdom Bacillati; phylum Actinomycetota; class Actinomycetes; order Kitasatosporales; family Streptomycetaceae; genus Kitasatospora; species Kitasatospora sp. NPDC018619. The sequence goes on along the minus strand of NZ_JBISAI010000006.1, from coordinate 268,733 downwards.
CCGCAGCCCCCGGCCGCCCAGCCGCCGGCCCCCGGCGAGGACTTCGCGCTGCCCCCGCAGGGCCCGCAGTTCCAGCCCCGCTGACGCCCCCGGCGGGGCTGCCCCGCCCCGCCGCCCCGGACGCCGCCGGCGCGGTCACTCGCCCTTGTACCCGCGCTGCCACTGCATCCCGAAGCCGTACAGCCGGTCGATGTCCGCCTGGAACCCGTTGACGTAGCGCACCTCGCGGCGCACCGTCAGCTGGTTGTCCCCCTCGTTCTCGATCAGCACCACCGCGCAGGAGCGCGCCGCCCGGGCCCGCTCCTCCAGCTTGATCTCGATCCGCGGCCCGGTCTGCGGGACGATGGTGACCACCGCGTGCGACTGCTCGAAGGCCGGCGTGCCGTCGTAGATGTAGACGAAGATCAGCAGCCGCTTGAACCTGTCCTTCTTCTCCAGGTTGACGTACATCGTCTCGCCGGACGGCGCCCCGTACTGGTCGTCGCCGCTGAGCTTGATGTACGGCGCGTTCTGGAGGTCGCCGAAGAGCCCGCCGAGCGGTTGCACCACCCCCGTCGTGCCGTCCGAGAGCTCGTACATGCAGGCGAGGTCGAGGTCGACGTTCGTCGGCCCGCTGAGCTGTGCCGCGTCCGGCTCCTGCGGGCGCAGGAACCGCGGGCTGAAGAACCGCCTGACGGACTCCAGCACGCCCGGCCGGGGGCCGCCGCCGGCACTCATCGTCCAGTGCAGGTTGACGTAGAGGTAGCCGGTGGTGGCGGCCGGCCCGGTGATGGCGTGCTGCGGGGCCGACTTGGTGAGTATGACCTTGTGCTGGCCGCCGGGGTTGTCGAAGGTGTAGCTCCTGTCCCCGCGCAGGTACTCCCAGATCGAGACCATGCCGTCCTCTCCCCCTGCTCCCGCCAGGCGTTCTGACGGTCCGCCGACCAATGATCGGGCATCGGCCCGGGCGTCCGATACCCCGTCCGGCGCCCGTGCTACCCATCCGGCCCCCACCGGCGGGTCGACTGGCTCCGGGAAGCCGCCCTCCCGTAACATGCCGCCCCCTCGGACGCGATATCGTCTAGCCGCACAGGCGTCCCGTCCGCCCCTGCGCGGATGCGGCGGGCATGCCGTGCGGCGACGAACGAACCGTCAGGCAGTGCCCGCCCGGCGGGCCCTGACCGCCTGTGTCGCGCTGTGAACCTGTCCCCTGCGGAAACCCGAGGCCCGACCCGCAATGAACCTGACCTCCATACAGCTGGTCTGGACCGTCGTCGGCGGCGCAGCCCTGCTGTTCGTCGCCCTCCTGATGGCGACGCTGCGATTCAAGAACTCGAAGAAGGACGAGTCCGGCGACTCCTGGGAGCGCAGCGAGGAGCGCCGCCGGCGCAAGGAGATGATCTACGGCATCTCCTCGTACACGCTGCTGTTCTGCTGCGCCGGTGTCGCCGCGGCGCTGTCCTTCCACGGCCTGGTCGGTTTCGGCAAGGAGAACCTGGGCCTGTCCGGCGGTTGGGAGTACCTCGTCCCGTTCGGCCTGGACGGCGCCGCGATGTTCTGCTCGGTGCTGGCCGTCCGCGAGGCCAGCCACGGCGACGCCGCGCTCGGCTCGCGCCTGCTGGTCTGGGTGTTCGCGATCGCCTCGGCCTGGTTCAACTGGGTGCACGCCCCGCGCGGCGTGTCGCACGACGGCGCCCCGCAGTTCTTCTCCGGCATGTCGATCTCGGCGGCGATCCTGTTCGACCGGGCGCTCAAGCAGACCCGCAAGGCCGCGCTGCGCGAGCAGGGCCTGGTGCCGCGCCCGCTGCCGCAGATCCGCATCGTCCGCTGGCTGCGCGCCCCGCGCGAGACCTACGCGGCGTGGTCGCTGATGCTGCTGGAGAACGTCCGCAGCCTGGACGAGGCGGTCGAGGAGGTGCGCGAGGAGCGCCAGGCGAAGCTGGACGCCAAGGCCCGCGCCCGGACCGCCGACCGCCGCGAGCGGGCCGAGCTGAAGGCCATCTCCCGCCAGGGCGGCATGCTCGCCCGGGCCCGCGGCGGCCGCCAGGTCCCCGCCCTCACGGCTGCCGGAGACGGCCCGAGCGCTACGGAGCCTGCCCTAGCCGCGGGATCCGACGCCACCACCCCGACCGCCTCCGCCGCCGACTCGCTGGAGCCGGCCGCCCTGGACGCCGCCCGCCGCCCGCGCGCCGCCGTCGGCTCCTCCTCGTACCCGTCCTCGTACTCGTCGTCCCCGGCGACCGGCACCGGGTCGTCCCGCAGCGGCTCGACCATCGACCTGACGGCCGACGACGACACCCTGTCGATGCCGAAGCTGGACTCGCTGGAGCGCAAGCTGCGCGCGATCGAGCAGCAGCTCGGCTGACCGGGCGCCCGTCAGGGACCAGGAACCACGCGAACGGCCGCCCCCGGAAGACCCCGGGGGCGGCCGTTCGCGTGTGCGGGCGGGAGCGCTACTTGCCGCTGCCGACCAGCTCCGGCTCCTCGCCCTCGTCCGCGCCCTCGCGCCGGTTGCGCAGGACGGACGAGCCGAGTGCCAGCCCGATGAAGGCGACGCCGATCAGGCCGGTGACGATCTCCGGGATGTGGTACTTGATGCCGACCAGCAGGATCGCCGCCAGCGCGCCGATCGCGTAGTGCGCGCCGTGCTCCAGGTAGACGTAGTCGTCCAGGGTGCCCTTGCGGACCAGGAAGACGGTCAGCGAGCGGATGTACATCGCGCCGATGCCGAGGCCCAGGGTGATCTGGAAGATGTCGCTGGAGATCGCGAACGCGCCGACCACGCCGTCGAAGGAGAACGAGGCGTCCAGGACCTCCAGGTAGAGGAAGAGGAAGAACGCCGCCTTGCCGCCGACCTGGACGATCGACTTGCCGGCCTTCTCCGCCTCCTCCTCGCGCTCCTCCTCGGCCTCCAGGCCCGATTCGAAGAACGAGGAGAGGCCGTTCACCGCGAGGTAGGTGACCAGGCCGAGGACCCCGGCGAGCAGCACCGTCTCGGCGTGCTCCCCGGCGAAGAAGTTGGAGGCCAGCAGCAGGGCGACCAGCGCGACGACGGAGGAGAAGGCCTCCAGCTTGCCGACCTTCTCCAGCGGGCGCTCGATCCAGGACAGCCAGTTGTGGTCCTTCTCCTCGAAGAGGAAGTCGAGGAAGATCATCAGCAGGAAGACGCCGCCGAAGGCCGCGATGGCCGGGTTGGCCGCCTCCAGGTACTGGCCGTAGGTGAGGCCGTCGTGGGTCTTGTCGGAGTGCAGCGCGAGGTCGATGACCGTCGCCGGGGCGAGCTTCGCGGTGAGGCCCACGACCAGCAGCGGGAAGACCAGGCGCATGCCGAAGACCGCGATGAGCACACCGACGGTCAGGAAGATCTTCTGCCAGTACGGGTTCATCCGCTTCAACACCGTGGCGTTGACCACCGCGTTGTCGAAGGACAGGGAGATCTCCAGGATGGAGAGGATCAGCACGATGCCGAAGCCTTGGGCTCCCCAGAGCAGTCCGGCCGCGACCAGGCCGATGGCGGTGATCGCGAACGACCAGCCGAATGTGCGGAGGAACACGGGAGTTGGGTACCTTTCGGGTTCTGGCCGTGCCGGGGATGCCTCGTCCCCGAGACGTCCCTGACCGGGCCGGGCCCGGTCAGGTCACCCCCGCACTGCCCTCTGTTCTCATGATCGGGTCGGGTGCGATAAGTCCGATTTCCGCCCTTACTGTACGTTCACACCGAAGTCGAGCGCGATGCCGCGCAGGCCGGAGGCGTACCCCTGGCCCACCGCGCGGAACTTCCACTCGCCCGCGTAGCGGTACAGCTCGCCGAAGATCATCGCGGTCTCGGCGGACGCGTCCTCGGACAGGTCGTAGCGGGCGATCTCCTGGCCGTCGAGCGAGTTGACGACCCGGATGTAGGCGTTGCGGACCTGTCCGAAGTTCTGGAGCCGCGCCTCGGCCTCGTAGATCGAGACCGCGAAGACCACCTTGTCGGCCTGGGCCGGGACGAGGTCCAGGTTGACCTGGACCACCTCGTCGTCACCCGTTTCGTCGCCGCCGGTGAGGTTGTCGCCCTGGTGCTCCACCGAGCCCTCGGGGCTCTTGAGGTTGTTGTAGAAGACGAAGTACTCGTCGCCGAGCACCCGCCCGCCACCACAGATCAGGGCGCTCGCGTCGAGGTCGAACGGGGCGCCCGTGGTCGAACGGGCGGACCAGCCGAGGCCGATCTGGACCTGCGTCAGGTTCGGCGCGGCCTTGGTGAGCGAGACGTTGCCGCCCTTGGCGAGCGTGACCACCATGTCGTTCTTCCTCCCTTGCTTCTCCCCGGGGCGCCATCCAGGTGTAGCCCCCCGAGGCCCCGGCCGACCGGCTCCGGTCGGCTGAACTTCCTGAACTCACATCCTCGCAGCGCCGCGGACCGGCGCGGCACCGGGGCGCACGGAACCGGGGCGGCCCCGGACCACGGAGGTCCGGGGCCGCCCCGGGTGCACGGCGCGCGGCCCGCGCCGCAGGGTGCCGGCGAGGGCTCAGACGTTGACGCCGAAGTCCTGCGCGATGCCCCGCAGGCCGGAGGCGTAGCCCTGGCCGATGGCGCGGAACTTCCACTCGGCGCCGTTGCGGTACAGCTCGCCGAAGACCATCGCGGTCTCGGTCGAGGCGTCCTCGGAGAGGTCGTAGCGGGCCAGCTCCGAGTTGTCCGCCTGGTTCACCACGCGGATGAACGCGTTGCGCACCTGGCCGAAGTTCTGGCTGCGGGTCTCCGCGTCGTAGATCGACACCGGGAAGACGATCTTCTCGACGTCCGCCGGGACGGCGGACAGGTTCACCTTGATCGACTCGTCGTCGCCCTCGCCCTCGCCGGTCAGGTTGTCACCGGTGTGCTCGACCGATCCGTCCGGGCTCTTCAGGTTGTTGAAGAACACGAAGTTGCCGTCCGAGGTGACCTTGCCCTGGGCGTTGCACAGCAGGGCGCTGGCGTCCAGGTCGAAGTCGGCGCCGGTGGTGGTCCGGACGTCCCAGCCCAGGCCGACGACCACGGCCGTCAGACCCGGCGCCTCCTTGGTGAGCGAGACGTTGCCGCCCTTGCTGAGGCTGACTCCCACGTGTCCTCCAAGAATCGGGAGGCACGTCCGTCGGTGCCCCCGGTGGTGCGGTCCGGGGCGGCGGGAGGCCGGTCGGCCCCCGCTTCCCACCCCGCCAACGGCCCGAGCGTAGTACGGGGTTCCCGTCCGCACCTCTGATCAGGCCGGACACGGCCCCACGGCACCCGGCCGGCGGTGCCCCGGGGGTGCCGGAGCGGCCCGGTGCGCCTGAGGAGCCCCGGGCCGGGGCCTCAGAGCGCCGCGAGCACCCGCAGGTACTCCTGCTCGTCCCGGGCGTCCGGGAGGCCGTTGACGACGCTCCAGCGCACCGTCCCGGAGGTGTCGACCACGAAGGACCCGCGCAGCGGGCAGCCCCGCTCCTCGTCGAGGACGCCGTACGCCCCGGTGACCTCGCCGTGCGGCCAGAAGTCGGCCAGCAGCGGGAACCCCAGGCCCTCGCGGTCGGCGAGGACCCGCTGGGAGAACTGCGAGTCGCAGGAGATGCCGAGCACCTGCACGGCGTCGTTCTGGAGGCCGGCCAGCTCCCGCTGGATCGCGCCCAGCTCGCCGGTGCAGACCCCGGTGAAGGCGAACGGGTAGAAGACCAGGAGGACGTTCTTCCGGCCGCGGAAGTCGGAGAGCCGGACGGCCTCGCCGTGCTGGTTGTTGAGCTCGAAGTCCGGAGCCTGGGTGCCGACCTCGATGGCCATGAACGGGACCTTTCTGACGCGACCGCGCCGCGCGGCGGGCGCGGCAGGCCACATCCTCGCATCCGCTTACGGCCGTTGCGCCGAACGGATGAGGCAGCGCGGCGGGGCCCGCCGCGTTCGCCGTCCGCGAACGGGCCGGCGGGCCGTCCGGGGGACGGGGCGCCGCGGCGCGGGGCGGCCGGACCGGCGGGGAATGCAGCGGGCCCCGCCGGAGGGGTTCCTCCGGCGGGGCCCGGTGCGGGGCCTCAGAACCCGCTCAGCGCTTGCCGCCCGGCTTCGCCGTGGACTTGGTCGTGAGCCGGGTGGCCGCCCAGTCCTTGACGATGTTGATCGAGCTGGTCTGGGACAGACCCGCGGTCTTGGCAGCGTCGCTGATGTCGGACGCCTCGATGTGGCCGTCCCGCCCGGTCTTGGGCGTCATCAGCCAGATCAGGCCGCCCTCCGCGAGGTACTCCAGCGCGTCGACGAGGGCGTCGGTGAGGTCCCCGTCGTCGTCGCGGTGCCACAGCAGGACGGCGTCGGCGACGTCGTCGTAGTCCTCGTCGACGAGATCCGTCCCGGTGATCTCCTCGATGCCCTCGCGGAGATCCTGGTCAGTGTCGTCGTCGTACCCCAGCTCCTGAACGATCTGGCCCTCTTCGAAGCCGAGACGGGTCGCCGGGTTGGACTTGTCCGCGGGGTCCGCGGTCGCGCTCACGGGAATAACCTCCAGTATTCGGCTCGGCATCCATGCCGAGGCTGTGGCCGTAGTCCACACGGGCGCGGCGGTTCGCGCAAGTACCCGACCTCCGATCCCCTCCAAAGGTTGACGTGTCGCAGCGGGACACGCCGCGGGAGGTGGCGGGAATCACACCGATTTGCCCTTTTCTGCATGTGCCGAGGATGCTTCGGGTGGTCCCGGTCCACAGGCCGTACACGTGCCCGAGATGCGAACGGCATTCGGGGTCCGCGCGTGCGCGGGCGTAGAGTCTCCTGTTGGCCCTCACCCCGGCCGCCCGCCATCGGGCGGACGGGACACCAGGTCGGACCACCTCTTTTCGTAACACCCGGGGGTGTACGGAGCGGACGGCAGACGCCCGCACCGCGCACCGCCAGACCGGCCCGCCCACCAGGCGGAACGGTTACCGATCGGTAGAGATGACGGATCTCCGAGCGCGGTAGCACGATGGAGGCGGCGCGACACACCTCAGTTTCGACCGACAGTGAAGGAACAGCGTGGCTTCCGGATCCGATCGCAACCCGATCATCATTGGCGGCCTTCCGAGTCAGGTCCCGGACTTCGATCCCGAGGAGACCGCGGAATGGCTGGAGTCGCTCGATGCGGCCATCGACGAGCGGGGGCGCGAGCGTGCCCGCTACCTGATGCTGCGGCTGATCGAGCGCGCCCGCGAGAAGCGTGTCGCCGTGCCCGAGATGCGCAGCACGGACTACGTCAACACCATCGCGACCAAGGACGAACCGTTCTTCCCCGGCAACGAGGAGATCGAGCGGAAGATCCTCAACGCGACCCGGTGGAACGCGGCCGTCATGGTCTCCCGGGCGCAGCGCCCGGGCATCGGCGTCGGTGGCCACATCGCCACCTTCGCCTCCTCCGCGTCGCTGTACGACGTCGGCTTCAACTACTTCTTCCGCGGCAAGGACGCCGAGGGCGAGTCGGGCGACCAGGTCTTCTTCCAGGGCCACGCCTCCCCCGGCATCTACGCCCGCGCCTTCCTGCTGGACCGGCTCACCGAGCAGCAGCTCGACGCGTTCCGCCAGGAGAAGTCGAAGGCCCCGTACGGCCTCTCCAGCTACCCGCACCCGCGGCTGATGCCGGACTTCTGGGAGTTCCCGACCGTCTCGATGGGCCTCGGCCCGCTCGGCGCGATCTACCAGGCCCGGATGAACCGGTACCTGGAGCACCGCGGCATCAAGGACACCTCCGACTCGCACGTCTACGCCTTCCTGGGCGACGGCGAGATGGACGAGCCCGAGTCGCTCGGCCAGCTGTCCCTGGCCGCCCGTGAGGGCCTGGACAACCTGACCTTCGTGGTCAACTGCAACCTCCAGCGCCTGGACGGCCCGGTCCGCGGCAACGGCAAGATCATCCAGGAGCTGGAGTCCCAGTTCCGGGGCGCCGGCTGGAACGTGATCAAGCTGGTCTGGGACCGCAGCTGGGACCCGCTGCTCGCGCAGGACCGCGACGGCATCCTGGTGAACAAGCTGAACACCACCGTGGACGGCCAGTTCCAGACCTACGCCACCGAGACCGGTGCGTACATCCGCGAGCACTTCTTCGGCGGCGACCTGCGCCTGCGCGCCATGGTCGAGAACATGACCGACCAGCAGATCCAGCACCTGGGTCGCGGCGGCCACGACCACAAGAAGATCTACGCGGCGTTCAAGGCGGCCCGCGAGCACAAGGGCCAGCCGACGGTCATCCTCGCCCAGACGGTCAAGGGCTGGACGCTGGGCCCCAACTTCGAGGGCCGCAACGCCACCCACCAGATGAAGAAGCTGACGGTCGAGGACCTGAAGCGCTTCCGCGACCGGCTGCACCTGCCGATCACCGACAAGCAGCTCGAGGACGGCCTGCCGCCGTACTACCACCCGGGCCGCGACTCGGAGGAGATCCAGTACATGCACGACCGCCGGCAGGAGCTCGGCGGCTACGTGCCGACCCGCAAGGTCCGCCCGCGGAAGCTGGAGCTGCCCGGCGACGACGCGTACAAGGCGGTCAAGAAGGGCTCCGGCAACCAGACCATCGCCACCACCATGGCGTTCGTCCGGCTGCTCAAGGACCTCATGCGGGACAAGGGCATCGGCAACCGCTTCGTGCCGATCGCGCCGGACGAGTACCGCACCTTCGGCATGGACTCGCTGTTCCCGTCGGCGAAGATCTACAACCCGCTCGGCCAGACCTACGAGTCGGTCGACCGGGACCTGCTCCTCGCCTACAAGGAGTCGCCGAAGGGCCAGATGCTGCACGACGGCATCTCCGAGGCGGGCTGCACCGCCTCGCTGATCGCCGCCGGCTCGTCCTACGCCACCCACGGCGAGCCGCTGATCCCGGTGTACGTCTTCTACTCGATGTTCGGGTTCCAGCGCACCGGCGACCAGTTCTGGCAGATGGCCGACCAGCTGGCCCGCGGCTTCGTGCTGGGCGCCACCGCCGGCCGCACCACGCTGACCGGTGAGGGCCTCCAGCACGCGGACGGCCACTCGCACCTGCTGGCCTCGACCAACCCCGGCGTGGTGGCCTACGACCCGGCGTACGGCTTCGAGATCGCGCACATCGTCCAGGACGGTCTGCGGCGGATGTACGGCTCCAGCGCCGAGCACCCGCACGGCGAGGACGTGTTCTACTACCTCACCGTCTACAACGAGCCGATCAGGATGCCGGCCGAGCCCGAGAACGTGGACGTCGAGGGCATCCTCAAGGGTCTGCACAAGTACGCGCCGGGCACCGCCGGCCAGATCCCGGCCCAGATCCTCGCCTCCGGCGTGGCCGTGCCGTGGGCCCTGGAGGCCCAGCGCATCCTGGCCGAGGAGTGGAACGTCAAGGCCGACGTCTGGTCCGCGACCTCCTGGAACGAGCTGCGCCGCGACGCGGTGGAGGCCGAGGAGTTCAACCTGCTGCACCCCGAGGAGCAGCAGCGCGTGCCGTACGTCACCCGGAAGCTCCAGGGCTCCGAGGGCCCGGTCGTCGCGGTGTCCGACTGGATGCGCGCGGTGCCGGACCAGATCGCCCGCTGGGTGCCGGGCCAGTACCAGTCGCTGGGCGCCGACGGCTTCGGCTTCGCCGACACCCGTGGCGCGGCCCGTCGCTTCTTCCACATCGACGCGCAGTCGGTCGTCCTGGCGGTGCTCACCGAGCTCGCCAAGCAGGGCAGGATCGACCGCTCGGCGCTGAAGGACGCGATCGACCGCTACCAGCTGCTGGACGTGGCCGCGGCCGACCCGGGCGCCGCCGGCGGCGACGCCTGACCGGCCCGTAGCAGGCCCTGAGGGGCCGGACCTCCGCACGGAGGTCCGGCCCTTCGGCGTTCCCCGGCCGGTGTCCGGCGTCCGGCGCGATCCGGCTCCGGTTCGCCCTTCACACCGGTGTGAGGCCCTGCGCTCGGCGGCATGACGAACGGACGAGGCCCGGCGCCCGCGGACCGCACCCCGAACCCGGCGACGGCTTCAACCGGAACGTCATCGCGGAGTTCCGCGCCCGGCAGGGGGTGGTCGGCGGGGCGCTCGCCGACGCTCCGGTCCTGCTGCTCACCGTGGTGGGCGCCCGCAGCGGCGAGCCTCCGCACCACCCCCCTGGTCCACCTGGCGGACGGCGGGCGGCTGGTGGTCTTCGCCTCCAACGGCGGCAGCCCCACCGATCCGCTCTGGTACCGCGACCTGCCGGCCCGCCCCGAGGTGACGCTCGAGGTCGGCGCCGAGCGCTACCCGGCGCTGGCGGCCCCCGTCGACCCGGCCGAGCACGACGCGCTCCGGGAGCGCCGGATCGCGGCCCAGCCCCGGTTCGAGGGCTTCCGGGCCGCTCCCCGGACCATCCCGCTGGTGGCGCTCGCCCGGGCCTGAGCGACGCGAGGGCCCCGGCCCCCACGCGGGGTCCGGGGCCCTCGGCCCGCCGGTCAGATGTGCACGGCCGGGCCGGCGTCGGTGCTGCCGCGGCGGGTGAGCAGGCCGAGCACGGCGGCGGCGAAGGCCACCACGGCGGCCACCGCGAAGGCCAGCGACATCCCGCTCACGAAGGACTCGTGGACGGCGCCGGCCATCGCGTCCACCGCCTGCTGGGGGGTGCCGGCCGGGGCCGGCGGGGCGATGCCGAGCTGGGCGGCCTGCCTGAGGCCCTCGCCGGCCGCGCCCTCGACCGGCGGCAGGCCGGCCCTGGCCCAGTTGCCCGGCAGCACGTCGCCGACCTTCGCGGCCATCAGCGCGCCCAGCACCGCGGTGCCCAGGCTGCCGCCGACCTGCATCGCGGCCTGCTGGAGGCCGCCGGCCACGCCGGAGAGCTCCAGCGGGGCGTTGCCGACGATCACCTCGGTGGCGCCGACCATGACCGGGCTGATGCCGAGGCCCATCAGGACGAACCAGAGCGACATCACGCCGTTGCCGGAGCCGGTGTCCAGGGTGGACATGCCGTACATCGCGAGGGTGGTGACCAGCATGCCGGCCACGATCGGGACGCGCGGGCCCAGCCTGCCGATCGCGATGCCCGCCAGCGGGGAGCCGATGATCATCATGCCGGTCATCGGCAGCAGGTGGACGCCGGCCTCGACCGGCTTCATCCCGTGCACGTTCTGGAGGTAGAAGGTCACGAAGAAGATCGCGCCGAAGAACGCGAAGGCCATCAGCACCATCAGCAGCACGCCCGCCGACAGCGGCACCGAGCGGAACAGCCCGAGCGGGACGAGCGGCTCGCGGGCCCGGCCCTGCCAGAGCGCGAACAGCACCATCAGGAGCACCGCCCCGCCCAGGAACAGCAGCGTCCGCCCGTCGCCCCAGCCCCACTCGGGCGCCTTGATGATGCCGAAGACCAGCGCGAACATCCCCACCGAGAGCAGCGCGATGCCGGGCAGGTCGAAGGACCTGGCGGCCTTCTCGGCCCGGACGTCCCTGAGGATCCACAGGCCCAGCGCCAGTGCGACCAGGCCGACCGGGACGTTGATGAAGAACACCGACTCCCAGTTGACGTGCTCGACCAGGAGTCCGCCGACGATCGGGCCGGCCGCGGTGGAGGCGCCGATCACCCCGCCCCAGATGCCGATCGCCATGTTGAGCCGCTCGGCCGGGAAGGCGCCGCGCAGCAGGCCGAGCGCGGCCGGCTGGAGCAGCGCGCCGAACAGGCCCTGGAGCACCCGGAAGGCGATCACGGTCCGGATGTCGCCGGCGAAGCCGATCGCGGCCGAGGTGGCGGCGAAGCCGACCGCGCCGACCAGGAAGGTGGTCCTGTGGCCGAAGCGGTCGCCGATCTTGCCGGCGGTGACCAGGAAGACGGCCAGGGCCAGCAGGTAGCCGCTGGTGACCCACTGGATCTCGGAGGGCGCCGCGTGCAGCTTCTCCTGGATCACCGGGTTGGCGATGGCGACGATCGTGCCGTCGAGCGCGACCATCATCACGCCGACCGCGACGGTCAGCAGGGTCAGCCAGGGGTGCCCCCGCAGGCCGCTGCCCGACGGCGGGTTCGGCGGCGGCGCCTTTGCCTCGGAGTTCTCGACGACGGACTGGCTCATCTGTGGCCCTCCGGGGAGGTGGCTGGTGCGGGACGTGGTCGTGGCGCCCCGGCCCACCCGTCCCCACAGGTGCCCCGGCCCGACGGGCGCCACCCCGGCAGATTATGTCAGTGTCTGACATTCGGCAAACAGTGACTTCTGGCCATTACTGCCATTTGTCAGAACGCTAGAGTTGTGCTTCCCACGTCCGCCCAGCGCTCCGGAAGGCCCCAGCTCATGGCCGCTCACACCGCCCGCACCACCGACGCCCCGGAGCGCCCCGGGCGCACCCCCGGACTGCGCGAGCGCAAGAAGCAGCAGACCCGGTACGCCCTGATCCAGGCCGCCCACGTGCTCTTCCTGCGGCAGGGCTTCGCCCGCACCACCGTCGACGAGATCGCCTCCGCCGTCGACGTCTCCCAGCGCACCTTCTTCCGCTACTTCGCCAACAAGGACGAGGTCGCCCTGGCCGTGATGGCCGTGGCCGAGGACTACTTCATGGAGTGCCTGCGCAACCGCCCCGCCGAGGAGACCCCGCTCCAGGCCCTGCGCGCCGCGATCGTCAAGGCCTGGCGCGACCTCGGCAGCGAGGAGGCCTCCGGCCCCGGCTCGATCCACAGCGCCCTCGAACTCATGCGGGTGATCGAGGAGACGCCCCCGCTGCTCGCCGCCCACCTGCGGCGGGTCACCGAGCAGGAGCGGCTGGTCGTCCGGGTGCTCGCCGAACGCGAGGGCCTGGACCCGGCCGAGGACCTGCGCCCGGCGGTGCTCGCCGCCGTCTTCGGCAGCCTGCTGCGCGCGGCCCACCTGTCCTGGAGCGCGGAGCGCGAGCCGGCCGGCCCCGAGGGGATGGTCGCGGTGATCGAGCGCTACTTCGACCAACTGGGCCCGGCCCTGGCCGGCCACTGGCACGGCCGCGGGTAGCCCCGCACGCCCCCGGGGTCATACCGGGGTATCACCCCGGTACCCCGGTAGCCCCCCGGAAGTTCGCGCTCCAGTGCGACGACGGCGCGGTGCGGCGCTCCTAGGCTGGCCCGCGATGAAGACTCCCACCACCGCCGACGCCCGCGGCTACGCACTGCGCCGACTGCGCGTCCTGCGCCACCACCTGACCACCCCGAGCGAGGACGAGACCCCGCTGCTGGCCACCGCCCGCCGGCCCTGGGTGCGCCGACTGCCGTACGTCGTCGCGCTCGTCCTCCAGGCCTCGCTGATCCCCACCGGCATCGCCAACCTCGTCGGCTTCTACGACGTGGTGCTGCCGGTGGCCGGCGCACTGACCGTCGCCCAGACCGCGCCGCTGCTGCTCGCCGTCACCCGGCCGCTGGCCGCCTGGTGGATCAGCGCCGCCGCCCTGGTCACCACCGCCGCCGTCACCGCCCGCCACGACCAGCTGGCGGGCAGCTGGCCGTGGACGGCGCCGATGATCATCGCCTACTGCTTCCTGATGGTCGCCCTGGCGCTGCGGGAGAGCCGGGCCACCCTGGTCTCGGTCTGGCTGGCCACCGTCGCGCTCACCGTGCTCACCACCACGCTCGGCCTGCCCCGCTCCGGCGACGGCACCACCATGCTGCTGATCGCGCTCAGCGGCGCCGCGCTGCTGCTCGGCTGGGCCGTCCGGGACCGTGCCGAGGCGCGCCGGCTGCTCTCCGAGCAGGAGCACATCAGCGAGGTCGAGCGCGAACGCCGCACCCTCCTGGAGGAACGCGCCCGGATCGCACGGGAGTTGCACGACGTGGTGGCGCACCACATGTCCGTCATAGCGGTGCAGGCGGCGAGCGCGCCGTACCGGATCACCGGGGTGCCGGACGAGGCCGCCGAGGAGTTCACCGCGATCGCCGGCACCGCCCGCGAGTCGCTGGCCGAGATGCGCCGGCTGCTCGGCGTGCTGCGCAGCGAGGAGTCCGGCGGGGAGAGGGCCCCGCAGCCCGGCGTCGGCCAACTCGCCCAGCTGGTCGAGACGGTGGGCCGGGCCGGGGTGCCGGCCGAGCTGAGGGTGGAGCCCGGCCTGGCGGACCGGGTGCCGCAGGCCCTGGGCCTGTCCGCGTACCGGATCGTGCAGGAGGCGCTGGCCAACGTGGTGCGGCACGCCCCCGGCGCCCGGACGTGGGTCTCGCTCACGGCGGACGGCCCGGCGCTGCTGGTGACGGTGGTCAACGCGCCCCCGCCGGAGCGCACCGAGTCGCTGGAGGCCTCCGTCGAGGGCACCGGGCAGGGGTTGGTCGGAATGCGCGAACGCGTCCGGCTGGTCGATGGCAGGCTGGACACCGGCCCGCTGCCGGACGGCGGCTTCAAGGTGGCCGCCGTCCTGCCCCTCGACCGCCCCAACCCCCGGGAGACCACCGCATGACCATCCGCGTGATCATCGTCGACGACCAGGCCATGGTGCGCGCGGGCTTCGCGGCCCTGCTCAACGCCCAGAGCGACATCGACGTGGTGGGGGACGCGGCGGACGGCGCCCAGGCCCTGGAGGTCAACGGCCGCACCCACCCCGACCTGGTGCTGATGGACGTCCGGATGCCCGTCATGGACGGCCTGGAGGCGGCCCGGCGGCTGCTCGACCCGTCCGTGCCCGGCGCCCACCGGCCCAAGGTCCTGATGCTGACCACCTTCGACGTGGACGACTACGTGTACGAGGCGCTGCGCGCCGGGGCCAGCGGCTTCCTGCTCAAGGACGCCCCGCCGGCCGACCTGATCGCCGCGGTCCGGGTGGTCGCGGCGGGCGAGGCGCTGCTCGCCCCCTCGGTGACCCGCCGGCTGATCGAGGACTTCGCCCGCACCCGGCCCGCCCGGCGCCACGACCCCAGGGTGCGGCTCAACGGCCTGACGCCGCGTGAGACCGAGGTGCTGGAGCTGATCGCCCGCGGCCTGTCCAACCAGGAGATAGCCGCCGCGCTGGTGCTCGCCGAACAGACCGTCAAGACGCACATCGGGCGGATCCTCGGCAAGCTCAGCCTGCGCGACCGCGCCCAGGCCGTGGTGCTGGCCTACGAGTCCGGCCTGGTGGCACCCGGCCAGTAGCCCCGACCCGCCTGATACCCGGGTAGCACCCGGGAGTTGGCCCCGCGGTGTGACGTCCGCGGGGCCGCCGCATTCCTACCTTCCTCCACGTCGGAAGCCGAACCGAGTCGGCGGCCGAACGGACGAGGGGGAGTAGGGACATGCGCACGTTTCGGGCCCGCCGGGCGATCGCCGCAGCAGCACTGGCCGTGGCGGCCGTGCTCGGCGCGGGCGGCTGGACCGCCGACACCCAGACCGCCGTCACCGGCCCGCCGCCCGGCAGCGCCGCGTGGACGGCCGACGACTCGCTCGGGCTGCGGCTGCCCGACCCGGCCACCACCGCCCCGGCCCGGGTCGCCGACTTCTTCGCCGGGCTGGGCCCGGCCCGGCAGGACGCCCTGGCCGCCCGGCACCCCCTGGTGGTCGGCAACCTGGACGGCGCGCCGGTCGCCCTCCGGTACCGGGCCAACGCCCTGGCCCTGGCCGCCGAGCGCGCCCGCGAACTCGCCCGGGCCGCCGACCCGGCCCTCACCCCGCAGGACCACGAGGCCGCCCGCGCCCGCGCCGAGCGCTACCGGACCCTGCTCGACGGCGGCCGGCGGATCCTCGCCTTCGACCCGCGCGGGCGCGGCCAGGTCGCCGAGGTGTACGGCGACCTCGCCACCGCCCGCCGCACCGCCGTGGTCGTCCCCGGCTCGGACATCGACCTGCTCGGCTTCGACCGCACCACCCGCCCGTACGGCACCCCGGCCGGCATGGCCCGCGCGCTCCTGGACGCCACCGACCGGCAGACCGCCGTGATCGCCTGGGCCGGCTACACCACCCCGCTCGGCCTCGGCCCGGACGCCGCCACCGAGGACCTGGCCCGGGCCGGCGCCCCGCGCCTGACCCGGCTGCTCGACGGACTCGCCGTCACCACCCGCCCGCAGGCCCCGCCCACCCTGTTCTGCCACAGCTACGGCTCGGTGGTCTGCGGCCTGGCCCGCCCCACCCCCGCGCAGGCCTCCGGCGTCGTGGTGCTCGGCTCGCCCGGCATGGGCATCGGCTCGGCCGCGGACCTCGACCCGGGCGTCCCGCTGTGGGCCACCGCCCGCAACGGCTCCGACTGGATCGGCCGCGTACCGCACGTCCGGCTGTTCGGCCTCGGCCACGGCGCCGACCCGACCGCCCCCGGCTTCGGCGCGCGCCCGCTGCCCGCCACCGGATCCCACGGCCACGACGGCTACTTCGCCCCCGGCACCGCCTCCCTCGCCGCCTACGCCGCCGTCGCGCTCGGCCGCGCCTGACCACCCGCACCGGAAGGAGCACCACCATGGCCGGCACCGCCGCCCCGACCAGCCCCGCCCCGACCAGCCCCACCTCCACCCGCCCCGGCGGCGCGCGGACCCGCACGCCCCGCGCGCCGCGCCCGCTCCGCGCCCTGCGCCGCGCCGCCGCACAGGTCGACGCCAGGACCCCGGCCGACCGCGACCGCGCCCTGGACGGGCTGCGTGCCCTCGCCCTGCTCGCCGTACCGGTCGGGCACTGGATGCTCGGCGGCTTCACCCGCTCCCCCGACGGCGCCCTGCACAACGCCAGCCCGCTCAGCACGCTCGGCTTCTTCGCCCCGCTCAGCTGGGTGCTCCAGATGCTCGGGGTGTTCTTCCTGGTCGGCGGCCACTCCTCGGTCCGCTCGCTGGAGCGGGCCCGCGCGAGGGGCCTGACGTACGGCGGCTGGCTGCGGGCCCGCTCCGTCCGGCTGCTGCGCCCGGTCCTCGGGGTGGCGGCCGTCTGGGCGGCGCTGATCCCGCTGCTGCCCGCGCTCGGGGTGCCCGCGGACACCGTGCGCACCGGCGCCACGCTGGTGGTGCAGCCGCTCTGGTACATCGGGGTCTACCTGGGCCTGACCGCGCTCACCCCGCTCTGCGCAGCCGCCGGGCGCCGGCTGGGCGGCTGGTCGGCGGGCCTGCTGGTGGCCGCGGTCGCCGCCGTCGACCTGCTGCGCTACGGGCCGTGGGCCGAGGCGGTGCCGTCCTGGATCGCGCTGCTGAACATCCTGCCGGGCTGGCTGTTCGGCTACCAGCTGGGCGTGCTCTGGGCGCAGGGCCGGCTCGGCCGCCCGGCGGCCCGGGTGCTGCTGCTCGGCGGCGGCGCGCTGTTCGCCGCGCTGCTGCTGGTCTTCCACTACCCGGCCAGCATGGTCGGCGTGCCCGGGGCCGCCCGGACCAACTCCCACCCGCCGTCCCTGCTGGTGCTCGCCCTGGCCGCGTTCCAGTGCGGCGCCGCGGTGCTGCTGCGGGAGCGGCTGGGCCGGCTGCTGGCCCGCCGCCCGCTGCTGTGGCTGCCGGTGGTGGTGGTCAACCTGTCGGCGATGACGATCTTCTGCTGGCACCAGAGCGCGATGCTCGCGGTGGCCGTGCCCGGCGCGGCCGGCCTGGGCGCCGTCCCGGGGCTGACCACCGCGCCGGACTCGCTCGGCTGGGTGGCCGCCCGGCTGGCTCTGCTGCCGCTGTTCGGCGCCGTCCTGGTGGGGCTCGGCTGGTTCACCCGCCGGTTCGACGGCCCGTGGACGGCCTTCTCCCGGGGCGGCAAGGCGGCGGCCGGCGCCGCGGCGGCGCTGTTCGCGGCGTACGCGCTGGGCGTGGTGTGACGCTCGGCCACAAGGAGCAGGCGCGAACATCACGACGGGGGCGTGTACCGGCCGGTCCACGCCCCCTCGGGCGTCGCCACCAGCACTCGGCACGCCGGGGGCGCGCGCCTTGTCGGCCCCCTGCCCTACCCTGCCGCCATGGTGACGTTCGACGAGTTCCGCGCGATGGCCCTGGCCCTGCCGGAGGCCGCCCCGGAACCGACCTGGGACATCGAGACCCTGCGGGTCCGCGGCCGGATCTTCGCGATGGGCGCGCCCGACGGCGACCGGGCCACCGTCAAGGCCTCCCCCGAGGACCAGGCCGAACTGCTCGCCGCCGAGCCGGAGGTGTTCTCCTCGGCCCCGTACGTCGGCCGGCACGGCTGGGTGAGCGTCCGGCTGGACCGGGTGGACCGGGACGAGCTGCGCGAGCTGCTCACCGAGGCCTGGCGGCGGACGGCGCCCAAGCGCCTGGTCCGGACGTTCGACGCCTGAACGCGCCGTGGGCGAACGGCCGTGGGGGGGGGGGCCCCCCCCCCCCGGCGGCGCCGCCCCGCCCCCCCCCCCGGGGGGGGTGGGGGCCCCCAGTTATGGGGGACCGGCCCCCCCACCCCGCGGCCGCCGCGGGGGGGGCGGCGGGGCCCACGGGGGCGGGGGGGGGGCGGCCCCCCCGGCCCCGGGCCCGGGGGGGCCCCCCCCCCCCCGGGGGGGGGCCCCCGGGGGGGCGGGCCCCCCCCCCCACCACTGGGAGACGCCGCGCGGACATCCCTGGTTCATGTGATCCATCCCACAGTTTAGGCGTCCCCTGCCACCCCTCCGGGCGCCCTAGGCTTGCGCAGGGAAGTCAACAGAGCTATCGCACCCTCCGGGCACCGCCCGCGAAACGGTGACGGGCCCAAGGGAGTTGGTGCGGTGCGCAACCGTCGGCGCTGGAAGCGGGTACTGATCGGGGCGTTCGCCGGCTGCGCCGTGCTCGCCGACGCCGGAGGCGCCGCCGCCGCGGCCGCCGTCTCCTCCGAGCAGCTGGCGATCTCCACGCCTCCGGCCGGCAGCGCCGCCTGGATCGCGGACCACTCCTTCGGCCGCGCCCTGCCCGACCCGGCCACCACCACCCCGGCCGCCGCCGCGGAGTTCTTCGCCTCGCTCGCGCCCACCGAGCTGGACCGGCTGATCCGGGACTACCCGCTGGTCGTCGGCAACTACGACGGGGCCCCGCTGGACCTGCGCTACCGCGCCAACCGGATCGCCCTGGCCGCCGAACGCGACGCCGCCCGGGCCCGCGCCGCCGACCGCACGCTGGACCCCGACACCCGCGCGCTGGCCGTCTCCCGCGCCAACGACGTCGAGCACCTGCTCGCCCCCGACCGGCAGATCCTCGCCTTCGACCCGCGCGGCCGCGGCCTGGTCACCGAGGTGTGGGGCGACCTCGCCGACGCCGAGCGGATCTCGGTGCTCGTCCCCGGCTCGGACGCCGACCTCGGCCACCACGACCAGGCGGCCGATCCGCTGCGCTCCCCGGCCGGCATGGCCCGCGCCCTGTACGCCGAGGATCAGCGCCAGGCCCCGGGCACCCGCACCGCCGTGATTTCCTGGACCGGCTACGTCACCCCCTCCGGCCTCGGCCCGGACGCCGCCACCGCGCGGCTCGCCGACGTCGCCGCCCCCCGGCTGGAGCGGCTGCTCGCCGGGCTCCGCGAGACCGCCCGGCCGGACGCGCCGCCGTCGCTGTTCTGCCACTCCTACGGCTCGGTGGTCTGCGGCACCGCCGCCCCGCACATCCCGCGCGCGGCCGCCTCGCCGTCCGACACCTCCGGCATCACCGACCTGGTGGTCTTCGGCAGCCCGGGCATGGGCGTGCAGAGCACGGCCGAGCTGGGCGCCGGCGTGCACGTCTGGGCCACCCGCAACCCCAGCGACTGGATCGGCAACGTGCCGTTCCTGGAGGTCGGCGGGCTCGGCCACGGCGCCGACCCGACGGCCGGCGGCTTCGGCTCCGAGCAGATCTCCTCGGCCCGCGCGGCCGGCCACAACGGCTACTTCGCCCAGGGCACCGACAGCCTGCGCAACTTCGCGGCGATCTCCCTCGGCCACTACCAGGACGTGGCCCGGGCCAACCCCGGAGCCTGAGGCCGGCCCGACGGGCCCGGGCGGCGGGTCCGCGCCACGCCCTGGCTAGCTAGTCCTGGTAGAGCCGCAGGGCGTCGGCCGCCGCCCGGGCCAGCTCGCGCCGGGCGGCCGGCGGGGCCAGCACCTCGACGTCCGCGCCGAAGGCCAGCAGCGAGCGGGCGGCCGCCGGCGCCGGGAAGGCCATCGCCACCTCGACCCAGTCCTCGGCCGGCCCGGCGCCCGGCTCCGGCGGCGGCGCGGTGAGCCGGGCACCGTGGATGCGCACGAACATGTCCAGCCGCCCGCGCCGGACGCGCACCCGCACCGGCACCTCCTTCGGCAGCCGCTCGACCTGCTCGCGCAGCACCGCCCAGACCTCGCCGAGCCCGACCCCGGCCCGGCGCCGCACCGCCTCCTCGGTGGTGTCGGCGGCCACCACCCGGTCGGCCCGGAACAGCCGCGGCTCGCCGTGCAGATCGGCCACCAGGTACCAGACCGCGGCCTTGCTCACCAGCCCGTACGGGTCGACGGTGTACTCCACCGGCGCGGGCGTGCCGCTGTGCCGGTAGCGCAGCCGCAGCCGCCGGTCGGCGAACACGGCGTACTGCAACTCGCCCAGGTCCGGCCCGGCGGCGGGTCCGCCCGGGTTGGCGGGGTGCATCCAGCGGGCCGGGTCGACCAGGATCCGCTCGCGGATCCGCTCGGCGGCCGGCCGGTGCGGGGCCGGCAGCGCCGCCATCACCTTGCGCAGCGCCGAGCCGAGCGCGCCGTCCAGCCCGAGGTCGCTGTGCGCGCCCCGGGTGGAGAGCACGAACAGCGCCCTGGCCTCATCCGCGGTCAGGCCGGTGACGTCGGTGCGGTAGCCCGGCAGCAGGCTGATGCCGCCGTGCCGCCCGCGCTCGGTGAACACCGGCACCCCGGCGGCGGAGAGCGACTCGACGTCGCGGTAGATGGTGCGGACGGACACCTCCAGGCGCTCGGCGAGCTCGGTGGCGGGCACCCGGCCGCGGGTCTGGAGCAGCAGGAGGATCGAGAGCAGGCGGTCGGCCTTCATGTCCCAAGAATCCCAGTAATCCTGACGGCCGTTGTCAGGTTTTACTGGGAGATTGCGTTCCGAGCCCGAAAGACCACCCGAGACCAGGGAGTTGAGCGCGGATGACCGCCCTCCAGGATGCCCGCCCGCAGTACCGGACCGCCCTCGACCAGCTGGAGAAGCTGTTCGCCACCGTCACCCCCGCCGACCTCGGACGGCCGACCCCCTGCACCGAGTTCACCCTGCGTCAGCTGCTCAACCACGTGGTCGGCGGCATCCACCGGTTCGCCTACATGGGCGAGGGCGGCCTCTCCCAGGACACCGTGGCCGCCGTCGAGGACCCGTCCGACACGGGCTGGCCGGCCGCGCTGGGCCGGGCCCGGGCCCGGGTGACCGCCGCCTGGGCGCAGGACGCCAAGCTCGGCCGCCCGACCGGCGCCCCCTGGGGCGAGGTGCCCGGCGCGGTGGCCGTCGGCGGCTACCTGATGGAGCTGGTCACCCACTCCTGGGACATCGCCCGCAGCCTCGACACCGGCTTCGTCCTGGACGACGGCCTGGCGGCGGCGGCCCTGGGCATCGCCGAGATCGTGCTGCCGGCCGGGCAGCGGGGGCCCGACGTGCCGTTCGGCCCCGTCCGGGAGGTGGCCGCGGACGCCGACGTGCACACCCGGCTCGCCGCCTGGATGGGCCGTACGGTCTAGGGGCGTGTCTGACAATTCTCGTCGGGTGCGCGGCGAATTGTCAGACACGCCCTGGCGGGCCCCCGGCCCGGAGCGGTCCGACCGCTCCGGGCCCGCCGGTGCCCGCTACTCGCGCGCCGCCGAGGTGGAGCTCATGTCCGCGTAGCGGCTCCCCGCGACCCGGTCGGCCAGCGGCTCCAGCAGCGCCAGCTCCTCGGCCGTCAGCCGCAGCGTCGCCGCCGCGGTGTTCTCGGCGAGCCGGCTGCGCTTGCGGGTGCCCGGGATCGGCACCACGGCCAGCCCGTGCACCTCGGCCTGCTGGTGCACCCAGGCCAGCGCGACCTGGGCGAGCGTCACGCCGCGGGCCCCGGCGATCGTCCGCAGCGGGGCGAGCAGTTCCGCGTTGGCCGCCGCGTTGTCGCCGGTGTAGCGGGGGTGGGCGCGCCGGTAGTCGTCCTGCGAGAGCTCCGTGGCGTCCTGGAAGGCACCGGTCAGGAAGCCCCGCCCGAGCGGCGAGTACGGCACGAAGGCGACGCCCAGCTCGGCCGCGGCCGGCACCGCGGTGCGCTCGACGTCGCGGGCGAACACCGACCACTCGGACTGGAGCGCGGCGATCGGGTGGACGGCGTGCGCCTCGCGCAGCTCGGCGCCGGTCACCTCGGACAGCCCGAGGTGGCGCACCTTGCCGGCCTGCACCAGCTCGGCCATCGCGCCGACCGAGTCGGCCAGCGGCACGGCCGGGTCGCGGCGGTGCATGTAGTACAGGTCGATCACGTCCACGCCGAGGCGGCGCAGCGAGGCGTCCACCGCGGTGCGGATGTACGCCGGGTCGTTGCTGATGCCGCGGGTGGTGCCGTCCTGCTCGTCGCGCAGGATGGAGAACTTGGTGGCGAGCACCACCTGGTCGCGGTTGGCCCGCACGAACGGGCCGATGAGCTCCTCGTTGCGGCCGGAGCCGTACATGTCGGCGGTGTCGAAGAGGGTGACGCCGGTCTCCAGCGCGGCGTCCAGGGTGGCGAGCGCCTCACCGGTGTCGGTGGGGCCGTAGAACTCGCTCATGCCCATGCAGCCGAGGCCCTGGACGCCCACCAGGGGGCCGCCGGTGCCGAGTTCGACGGTGGGAAGGACGGTCTGAGTCATGCGCTCTGCTCTTCCTCTACACGGTTGTTCTGGCAGGTGGCCGGGACGCCGGTGCCGTCGGGGGCCTTCCCGGCATAGAGATCGATCTTGTAGTCGAGGACGGCGAGGGTCGCCTGGAGGTCCACGATCCGCTGCCGGACCTCCTCGCGCTGGGCCTCCAGCAGCAGCCGCCGCTCCTCGTAGGTCTGCTCGCCCTGGCGGGCCATGTCGACGTACCTGAGCATGTCCGCCACCGACATGCCGGTCAGCCGCAGCCGGCCCAGGAAGGCCAGCCGGTGCAGGTCGGCGTCGCAGTAGCGGCGCTGGCCGCCGGCCGCGCGGTCGACCGGGTCCAGCAGGCCGATCCGCTCGTACCAGCGCAGGGTATGGGCGGTCAGCCCGCTCGCCGCGGCCACCTCGCTGATGGTGTGCCTCGGGGTCCGGTCCGGGTCCCCGGCCGGGCGGCTGTACACCTCGGAGCAGGTGCGCAGGTCGATCCGGATGCGTTCGGGTGCGGCCATCGCTCGTTCCCCCTGTCCTGGGCTACCGTCCGGTGCGCCGTGGACGACGCTACCGAGTTGGAGTGCACTCCAGGCAAGCCCGCCACCCCGGCGACCGCGCCACCACCTCTTCCGGGGATCGCCCGGGCGACTACAGTCGGGTCCCATGGAGAGCTTGCGGATGATCGAGAACTGGCCGGTGCCCCATGCCGCGGCGGCGGTGGTCCGGGCGGCCGACGGCGCGGTGCTGGGCGCGCACGGGCCGCAGCAGCACCTGTTCCCGCTCGCCTCGGTCACCAAGCTGCTCACCGCGTACGCGGCGCTGGTCGCCGTCGAGGAGGGCGTGTTCGAGCTGGACGACCCGGCCGGCCCGCCCGGCTCCACCGTCCGCCACCTGCTCGCGCACACCTCCGGCCTGGGCTTCGACGAGGACCGGGTGTTCGGCGAGCCCGGCAGGCGCCGGCTCTACTCCAACGCGGGCTTCGGCGCGCTGGCCCGGGCCCTGTCCGAGGCCGCCGGGATCGAGTTCTCCCGCTACGCCGCCGAGGCGGTCTTCGAGCCGCTGGGCATGACGGACACCCTGGTCAACACCGCGCACAAGTCCCCGGCCGGGGCCGGCGGCCTGTCCACCGTCGCCGACCTCGCCCGGTTCGCCGCCGAGTTGCAGGCGCCCAAGCTGCTGGACCCGTCCACCGTCCGGCAGGCGACCCGCGAGGTCGCCTTCCCCGGCACCAGCGGTGTGCTGCCCGGCTACGGCCACCAGCGCCCGAACGACTGGGGCCTCGGCTTCGAGATCCGCGACGGCAAGAGCCCGCACTGGACCGGCGCCGCCAACTCCCCGGAGACCTTCGGGCACTTCGGCCAGTCCGGCACCTTCCTGTGGGTCGACCCCCGGGCGGGCGCGGCCTGCGTCGTGCTCACCGACCGGGACTTCGGGCCGTGGGCGGTCGAGGCCTGGCCGGCCTTCTCGGACGCGGTGCTGGCGGAGCTGGCCGGCTGACGGAGCCGGCTAGCCGTACGAGACCGGCGAGTGCATCTCCCAGAGCAGGAGTTCGGCGCCGGTCTCCCCGGCCGCCGGGTCGGCGAAGGCCTCCCCGGTGATCCGCACGCTGTCGCCCGGCACCATCGAGCGGCCGGCGCCCCTGGGCCCCGGGACGGTGCGGTAGCCCAACGAGCCCGCCGTCAGGTGCGCGTAGCGCCAGGGCGCCGCGGGCAGCGGCGGCAGCGGCTGCCACGGCCCGGCGGTGGCCAGCCAGAGCGCGGCGTCGCTGCGGCGCAGCCGCAGGGCGTCCGTCCCGGCGTCGCGCGCCATCCCGGAGGCCAGCAGCGTCAACCCGCCGTCCGCGGGTTCCGCCCTGCGCAGGCCGTACGCGGGGGGCGCGCCGAACTCGTCCGGCTGGAGCCACATCTGGACGAAGCGGACCGGCCCGGTGGCGCCGCCGACGTTGCGCTCGGTGTGGGTGACGCCGGAGCCGGCGCTGAGGTGCTGGACCATCCCGGGGCGGACCACCCCGCTGTGCCCGTACGAGTCCCGGTGGGCCAGCGCGCCCTCCAGCACCCAGGTGAGGATCTCGGTGTCCCGGTGCCTGTGCTCGTCGAACCCGGCACCGGGGGCGAGGAGTTCCTCGTTGCACGCGAGCAGCGCGCCGAAGTGGGTGTTCTTCGGGTCGTAATGGCCGGAGAAGGAGAACGCGTGCCTGGTCTCGACGCCCTCGGCGGGGGCGGAACGGTAGCGCTCGGCGGTGCGTCGCAGGTCGGCGCGGGGGCGGTCGGCGGCTTCGGTCACGCCCCCACCGTAGTGGCCGGGGCGCGCGGTGTGACTCCTGCCACCGCGCCGCTCCACCGGGGGGTGTGCGCGAGCAGTGACCCGCGTGAGGCAGTCTTGTCCTTGTGCCAGCCGCTTCCGCGAACTCCAAGAGCGAACCCAGCCCCGCCCCCGAACCCGCCGGGAAGAGCCCGTCCGCCCGGACGGGCCGCGACCGCCCCGGGCGCGCGGCGCCCCGTCTGACCGCGCAGGAGCGCAGAAACGCCGCCGAGCGCGCCGAGCGCCGGGCCGCGACCCTCAAGCGGCTGGAGAAGTCCTCCGGGAAGCTGGCCACCGCCGCGATCTCGCGGATGGACGACCAGCTCGGCTGGTACCGGCGGATGCCCCCGGAGCACCGGTCCTGGATCGGCCTGGTCGCCCAGGCCGGCATCGCCGCCTTCACCGAGTGGTACCGCCACCCCGACGCCGCCCAGGCGATCTCCACCGACGTCTTCGGCACCGCCCCGCGCGAGCTGACAAGGGCGATCACCCTGCGCCAGACCGTCGAGCTGATCCGCACCACGATCGAGGTGATGGAGGAGGCCATCGAGGAGGTGGCCGCCCCCGGCGACGAGGCGGACATGCGCGAGTCGGTGCTGGTCTACGCCCGGGAGATCGCCTTCGCGACGGCCCAGGTGTACGCCCAGGCCGCCGAGGCGCGCGGCGCCTGGGACGCCCGGCTGGAGGCGCTGGTGGTCAACTCGCTGCTGTCCGGCGACGCCGACGAGGGCGTGCTCTCGCGCGCCGCGGCGCTCGGCTGGGGCCAGCCCAGCCAGGTCCGGGTGGTGATGGGCAGCGCGCCGGACGGCGACAGCGAGCTGGTGGTCGAGGCGATCCGCCGGGCCGCCCGGTACGCCAAGCTGAACGTGTTGACCGGGGTGCTGGGCAAGCGCCTGGTGGTCGTGGTCGGCGGCGAGAAGGAGCCCGTGCACGCGGCCCGCGCGCTGATCGGCCAGTTCGCGCCGGGCCCGGTGGTGGTCGGTCCGACCGTGCCCGACCTGCTCTCCGCGACCCGCTCGGCACACGCCGCCGCGGCCGGCCTGCGGGCCTGCGCGGCCTGGCCGGACGCCCCCCGCCCGGTGCTGGCCGACGACCTGCTGCCCGAGCGGGCGCTGGCCGGCGACCAGGCCGCGCGCCGCCAGCTGGTGGAGGAGATCTACACACCGCTGGACGAGGCGGGCTCCGCCCTCCTGGAGACGCTGAGCGTCTACCTGGAGCAGGCCTCCTCGCTGGAGGGCGCGGCCCGGATGCTCTTCGTCCACCCCAACACGGTGCGCTACCGGCTGCGACGTGTGACTGACGTCACGGGGTACGCCCCCTCCGACGTGCGTTCGGCGTTCACCCTGCGGATCGCGCTGGCCCTCGGCCGGCTGGACGCCGTCGGAGACCCCGGCTGAGCCGGAGTGTAGGGACCATACAATCCCGGATGGTTTTCTTCGTTACCGTCGCCTACCCGCCCCTGGGCGCCTGGCGAGAGAGGGTTGAACCGTGCTCGTAATCGTCGCCCCTGGACAGGGTGCCCAGTCCCCCGGATTCCTCAGCCCCTGGCTGGAGCTCGACGGCGTCGCCGACCGCCTGCGCGGCTGGTCCGAGGTCGCCGGGCTCGACCTGGTGCACGCGGGGACCGAGGCGTCCGCCGAGGAGATCAAGGACACCGCCGTCGCCCAGCCGCTGCTGGTCGCGGCCGGTCTGATGACCGCCCGGGAGCTCTTCCCGGACGAGGACGCCGCCCGCAGGCTGGTCGGCGCGGTGGCCGGCCACAGCGTCGGCGAGATCACCGCCGCCGCCGGCGCCGGGGTGCTCACCGCGCATGACGCGCTGACCTTCGTGCGCGAGCGCGGCCGGGCCATGGCCGAGGCCGCCGCCGTCACCGAGACGGGCATGCTCGCCCTGCTCGGCGGCGAGCCGGAGGAGGTCGCGGCGAAGCTGGCCGAGCACGGGCTGACCGCGGCCAACAACAACGGCGGCGGCCAGATCGTCGCCGCCGGCACGCTGGACCAGCTGGAGGCGCTGAAGGCGGACCCGCCGGCCCGCTCCAAGCTGGTCGCCCTCAAGGTGGCCGGCGCCTTCCACACCGAGCACATGGCCCCGGGCGTCGAGCGGCTGGCCAAGCTGGCCCCGACCCTGACCGCGGCCGACCCGCAGGTCCGCTACGTCTCCAACAAGGACGGCGCGGTCGTGGACAGCGGCGCCGAGGTGCTCGCCCGCCTGGTCTCGCAGGTGTCCAACCCGGTCCGCTGGGACCTGTGCATGGAGACCCTCGGGCAGCTGGGCGCGACGGCCGTGATCGAGCTGTCCCCCGCGGGCACCCTCACCGCACTGCTCAAGCGCAACCTCAAGGGTGTGGCGACGCTCGCCCTCAAGACCCCCGCCGACCTGGACAAGGCCCGCGCGCTCGTCGCGGAGCACGGCGGCCAGGAGCAGGAGAACCAGGCATGACCAAGCCCCAGATCCGCCCGGTGGGCGGCGCGCAGTACTCGCGCATCCTCGGCGTCGGCGGCTACCGTCCGGTCCGGGTCATCCCCAACTCCGAGGTCCTGGAGTGGATCGACTCCTCGGACGAGTGGATCCGCACCCGCAGCGGGATCGCCGAGCGCCGCTGGGCCGGCCCGGAGGAGTCCGTCTCCGAGATGTCCGTCCAGGCCGCCGGCAAGGCGATCGCCCAGGCCGGGATCTCCGCCGGGCAGATCGGCGGCGTGATCGTCTCGACCGTCTCGCACTTCAAGCAGACCCCCGCGATCGCCACCGAGATCGCCGAGCGGCTCGGCTGCGGCACCGCCCCGGCCTTCGACATCTCGGCCGCCTGCGCCGGCTTCGGCTACGGCCTGGGCCTGGCCGACGGCATGATCCGCGGCGGCAACGCCGAGTACGTGCTGGTCATCGGCGTGGAGCGGCTCAGCGACCTGACCGACCGGTCGGACCGCTCCACCGCCTTCATCTTCGGCGACGGCGCCGGTGCGGCGGTCGTCGGCCCGTCCGACACCCCCGGGATCGGCAAGCTGGTCTGGGGCTCGGACGGCTCGCAGGCCGAGCTCATCACCCAGACCGAGGCCTGGGACACCGCCTTCGCCAAGTCCGACGCCGTCAACGGCGCGGGCGAGGAGACCAGGTGGCCGGCCCTGAGGATGGACGGCCAGCCGGTCTTCCGCTGGGCGGTGTGGGAGATGGCCAAGGTGGCCCAGCAGGCGCTGGACGCCGCCGGGGTCACCGCCGACCAGCTCGGCGCGTTCATCCCGCACCAGGCCAACATGCGGATCACCGACGCCATGATCAAGGCGCTCAAGCTGCCGGCATCGGTGCCCGTCGCCCGCGACATCGCCGAGACCGGCAACACCTCCGCGGCCTCCATCCCGCTGGCGATGGAACGCATGCTGGAGAGCGGTGAGGCCCACAGCGGGGACCTGGCCCTGATCATCGGGTTCGGGGCGGGTCTCGTGTACGCCGCGGCAGTCGTTACTCTCCCCTAGGCGCATTCGCCCAATCCCGAGCCTGTGTCCGGCCGCCGGCCGGACGCGTACAACACCGAAGAGGAGCAGCCAGTATGGCTACCAAGGACGAGGTCCTGGAAGGTCTCGCCGAGATCGTCAACGAGATCGCCGGTATCCCGACCGAGGATGTCGCGCTCGACAAGTCCTTCACCGACGACCTGGACGTCGACTCGCTGTCCATGGTCGAGGTCGTCGTGGCCGCCGAGGAGCGCTTCGACGTCAAGATCCCGGACGACGAGGTCAAGAACCTGAAGACCGTCGGCGACGCGGTGGACTACATCATCACCAACGCCTGAGCGATCCCCTCGTTCGACTCGGCCAGCCGGTCCGGCGTCCCGTACGCCGGCGCGGGCTGACCGGTCGGTCGGGCTCGTGGAGCCCGGCCGACCCGCCGGCCGGGACGCCCCCACCGGGGCGCCCGGCCGGGCCCTTCCTCGGCAACGCCGCCGACCCCGCACACGTGAGAGAAGAAGAAACCAGTGACCGCTGAAAACCGCACCGTGGTCGTCACGGGTATCGGCGCCTTCACGCCGCTGGGCGCCGACGCCGCCGGCACCTGGGCGAACCTGGTCGCCGGCAAGTCCGGCGTTGTCGCCCTGACCGAGGAGTGGGCCGAGGACCTGCCCGTCAAGATCGCGGCCAGGACCGCCGTCGAGCCCGGGACGATCCTGCCCCGCCCGCTGGCCCGCAAGCTGGACCGCTCGGCCCAGTTCGCGCTGATCGCCGCCCGCGAGGCCTGGGCCGACGCCGGCTTCGAGACCCCCGCCACCGACGAGTCCTCCAAGCTCGCCCCCGAGCGCCTGGGCACCGTCATCGCCTCCGGCATCGGCGGCGTGACCACCCTCCTCGACCAGTACGACGTGCTGAAGGAGAAGGGCGCCCGCAAGGTCTCCCCGCACACCGTCCCGATGCTGATGCCCAACTCCCCGGCGGCCAACGTCGGCCTGGAGGTCGGCGCCCGCGCGGGTGTGCACACCCCCGTCTCCGCCTGCGCCTCCGGCGCCGAGGCGATCGGCTACGCGATCGAGATGATCCGCACCGGCCGCGCCGACGTCGTGGTGGCCGGCGGCACCGAGGCGGCGATCCACCCGCTGCCGATCGCCGCGTTCGCCAACATGATGGCGATGTCCAAGAACAACGACGAGCCCGAGCGCGCCTCCCGTCCGTACGACAGGGACCGCGACGGCTTCGTGCTGGGCGAGGGCGCCGGCGTGGTCGTGCTGGAGTCGATCGAGCACGCCGAGGCGCGCGGCGCCCGGATCTACTGCGAGGCCGTGGGCCAGGGCCTGTCCTCGGACGCCCACCACATCGCCCAGCCCGAGCCGACCGGCGCCGGCGTGGCCCGTGCGCTGGCCGACCTGTTCGAGCGCAACGAGCTGGACAAGGCCGAGATCGTGCACGTCAACGCGCACGCCACCTCGACCCCGCAGGGCGACACCGCCGAGCTGAAGGCGCTGCGCAAGGAGCTGGGCGAGGACCTCGACCACATCGCGATCTCGGCCACCAAGTCGATGACCGGCCACCTGCTGGGCGGCGCCGGCGGCATCGAGACCGTCGCCACCGTGCTGGCCCTGCACCACCGGACCGCCCCGCCGACCATCAACGTGGACGAGCTGGACGAGGACGTGGACGCCGACATCGTCCGCGGCGAGGCCCGCAAGCTGCCCGAGGGCCGGATCGCCGCGCTGAACAACTCGTTCGGCTTCGGCGGCCACAACGTGGTGCTGGCCTTCCGCACCCGCTGACGCCCGCGACGAAGGGGCCGGCGCTCGTGACGAGCGCCGGCCCCTTCGTCGTGGACGGGCGGTGGCCGCCGGCCTCAGACCACCTGGTGCAGCCAGCGCACCGGGGCGCCCTCGCCCGCGTACCGGAACGGCTCCAGCTCGTCGTCCCAGGGCTTGCCGAGCAGCCGGGCGATCTCGGCCTCCAGGTCGGCCCCCTCGTTGCGGGCGCGCACCAGGACGGCGCGCAGCCGGTCCTCGGGGATCAGGATGTCGCCGTGGATGCCGGTGACGGCATGGAAGATGCCGAGCGTGGGCGTGCTGCTGTACCGCTCCCCCTCCGCCGTGGCGCAGGGCTCGCTGGTCACCTCGTACCGCATCAGCTGCCAGCCGCGCAGCGCGGAGGCGAGCTTCGAAGCCGTACCGGGCTCCCCCTGCCAGGAGAGCTCGGCACGCCAGTGCCCGGGCGCGGCCGGCTGGCGGATCCAGTCCAGACTCACCCGCACCCCGAGCACCCCCGCGACGGCCCACTCGACGTGCGGGCACAGCGCGCGGGGCGCGGAGTGGATGTACAGAACTCCACGTGTCGTCACCGGGACCTCCAGGCTGTGGACGAGGGTCGCCTTCCCCAGCTGCCTCGTGCCTGTAGTTGATCCGCAGTTACTCACGTTAGCCGACATTAAGCTACTAAATTGAGCAAAACGGACAGGCTTTCGCTCAATGCTAGTCGAATCCTCAACGAGGTCTACCCCTCGGCCGGATCTCTCCCCCGAACGGCCCCATCGCCGGCGGGACCACCGTACCGCGCCGCCCCGCCCGATGGATGACGCGCTTTCGGATCCGGCCCGAATGCGGTAGTGCGGCCGCGGCACTCCCGCCCGGCCGCGGGGCCGCCCACGGCAGCGCCCCGCCACCCGGACGGGGTGGCGGGGCGGTCAGCGTCCTGACGGGCCGTCAGCCTTCCAGGCGGACGACCATCTTGCCGGTGTTGACGCCGCGCAGGAGGTCGAGGAAGGCCTCGACGGCGTTCTCGAAGCCGTCCACCACCGTCTCCTCCGTGTGCAGTTCACCCGACGTCAGCCAGCCGGCCACCTCCTCGACGAACTGCGGCTGGAGGTCGGCGTGGTCGCGCACCAGCATGCCCTCCAGGCGCAGCCGCTTGCCGATGGCGAGCGCGAGGTTGCGCGGGGCCGCGGGGGCGGAGGTGTCGTTGTACTGGGCGATCGCGCCGCAGAGCACCGCCCGGCCGTGCACCGTCAGCGCGCCGATCGCGGCCTCCAGGTGGTCGCCGCCGACGTTGTCGAAGTAGAGGTCGATGCCCTCCGGGGCGGCCTTCGCCAGCTGCTCGGCGACCGGGGCGTCCTTGTAGTTGAAGGCCGCGTCGAAGCCGTACTCGTCCACCAGCTTGGCCACCTTCTCCGCCGAGCCGGCCGAACCGACCACCAGCGAGGCGCCCTTGAGCCTGGCGATCTGGCCGACCAGCGAGCCCACCGCACCGGCCGCGCCGGAGACGAAGACCCTGTCCCCCTCCTTGAGGGCGCCGACGGCGAGCAGGCCGGCGTAGGCGGTCAGGCCCGGCATCCCGAGCACGCCGAGGTAGGCGGAGAGCGGGGCGGCGGCCGGGTCGACCCTGACCGCGTGCCGGGCCTCCACGGTCGCGTACTCGCGCCAGCCGAGCCCGTGCAGCACCGCGTCGCCCGGGGCGAAGCCCTCGGCCTCGGAGGCGACGACGTACCCGACCGCGCCGCCGTCCATGGCCCGGCCGAGCTGGAACGGCGGGACGTACGACTTCACGTCGTTCATCCGGCCCCGCATGTAGGGGTCGACCGAGAGGAAGGCGTTGCGGACCAGGATCTCGCCCGGGCCCGGGGTCCGGACCGGGGCCTCGACCAGGGCGAAGTCGGCCGGCACCGGCCAGCCCCGGGGCCGGGCGGCGAGGTGCCATTCACGGGCGGTCGCGGGGGCGGTGGCCTGCTCTGCCATGGGGCACTCCTTGGGTTCTGGAGGGGTCGGGGACCAGGCGCCGTTCAGGCGCATGAAAGGTTGAGCAACTGAAGTAACGATGGACATGAAAGGTTCACCTTGTCAACTTTTCAGGTAGACTCTGACGCATGGAGACCCAGCCGACCGAGGACGCCGCGCCGCGGCCCGACGAGATCACCCGCGAGGTCGTCGACCTGATGGCCAACCTCGTCGCGCTGTTCCACCGCGAGTACGAGGAGGCCGCCGCCGCCCGCTCGCTCACCGGCGCCCAGGCCAAGGTGCTCGCCCTGCTGCGGCGCGGGCCGATGCCGATGCGCCAGATCGCCCAGACGCTCAGCTGCGAGCCGTCCAAC
Organism: Kitasatospora sp. NPDC018619; assembly: GCF_044391605.1. Taxonomy (NCBI): domain Bacteria; kingdom Bacillati; phylum Actinomycetota; class Actinomycetes; order Kitasatosporales; family Streptomycetaceae; genus Kitasatospora; species Kitasatospora sp. NPDC018619. The sequence goes on along the minus strand of NZ_JBISAI010000006.1, from coordinate 236,395 downwards.
ATCACCGGCATCGTCGACCGGCTCGAGTCCCGGGGCTTCGTCACCCGCGAGGCCGACCGGCACGACCGCCGGGTCAAGCTGGTCGCCGCCACCGGCTCCGGCTCGGCCGCCTCCGAGGAGCTCCGCGAGTCGCTGAACTTCGCCCGCGAGCCGCTGGCGGCGCTCGGCCCGGACGAGCGGACCGCCCTGCGCGACCTGCTCCGGAGGATGCTCGCGAACGCCTCCGGCCCCGGCGCGTGACCAGCATCACAGGCCCCGGGGAACGTCCGTAGCCCCTGAGGGGGTAACCGAACCGCCTTCCGGAACGTCTAACGTTCGAACATCGAACGCGAGAAACCTGAAGACGGGGGGCACGGACGATGAGCAGCAGCACGCGCCGACGCCGCTACCTGCGGACCGCCATCGGCCTGGCCGCCGTACTGGTGCTGTCGGTCGTGGGTGCGGGAGCCTGGTTCTACCACCGGCTGGACAACAACATCACCACCTTCGACCCGGGCGGCGTCGCCACCGAGCGCCCGCCGGCGGCCGTTCCGGCCACTCCCGGCGCCCAGGTGCCGGTCAACGTCCTGCTGCTCGGCTCGGACACCCGGGACGACGGCAACGACTCGCTGGGCGGCGGCGACGAGGGCGTCGGCCACTCGGACACCGCGATCCTGGTGCACGTCTACGCCGACCACAAGCACGCCGTCGGCGTCTCGATCCCCCGCGACACCCTGGTCACCATCCCGTCCTGCAAGCTGCCGAACGGCACCTGGACGACGCCGAAGACCGACCAGATGTTCAACTCCGCCTTCACCGTGGGCCTGGGCCCCAAAGGCAACCCGGCCTGCACCCAGAACACCGTCGAGAAGCTCACCGGCCTGCGGATCGACCACACCGTCGTGGTCGACTTCAAGGGCGCGGCCGCGATGTCCGACGCCGTGGGCGGCGTGGAGGCCTGCGTGCCCAACGACGTCAACCAGTACGGCATACACCTCAGGAAGGGCCTCCAGAAGCTCTCCGGGCAGTCCGCGGTGGACTACCTGCGGGCGCGCCACGGCATCGGCGACAGCTCCGACATCGGCCGGATGAAGCGCCAGCAGGCCTTCCTCTCCTCGATGATCAAGAAGGTGCAGGCCCAGGGCTTCTCCCTGCCGACCCTGCTGCCGCTGGCCGACGCGGCCACCAAGTCGCTCACCGTGGACGAGGGGCTGGGCACCGCGATGAAGCTGGTGGACTTCGCCCGCTCGATCGAGGAGATCAAGCTCTCCGACGTCACCTTCGTCACCGCCCCCTGGCGCTTCGCCGGGGAGCGGGTCCGGCTGGTCCAGCCGGACGCCGACACGCTGTGGAAGCTGCTGCGCGAGGACCGCACCCTGGACGGGCAGAGCACCGCCGGGACGGGCCAGGCCGCCGCCTCCCCCGGCGCCGATCCGGGCGCGCCGTCCGCCCCGGCGGCCCCGCTCACTCCGGAGCAGAGCGCGGCGCCGATCACCGTGGTCAACGGGGTCGGCACGGCCGGGCTGGCCGGCTCCGGCGCCGAGACGCTCAGGGCGCGCGGCTTCCGGAACGTCACGCTCGGCCACAACTCCCCCGGGCAGCACACCACCCGGGTCTCCTACGACCCCGCGCTGAAGGCCACCGCCGACCAGGTCGTGGCGCTCTTCCCCGGCGCCAAGGCGGTCGAGGAGCCCGGCTCGGAGGCCGTCACCGTCACCCTCGGCGCCGACTACCGCGCGACGGCCGGCACCCGGATCGACGCGGTGGGCGCGCCGAGCCCGGAGCCCGGGGCCGGAGTCGGGGCCGATGCCGGCGCCCCGGCCGCGGCTGCCCCGACGCCCGGCGCGAGCGGCACCCCCGGCACCCCCGGCGTCCCGGCCGACATCCCCACCGGCATAGCGGAGAACACCCGCAACGCCGACACCGACCCGTGCGCGAACCTGACCTTCGGCTGACCGCGGCCGCGCCCGGGCCCCGACCGCGGCGCCCGGGGGCGGCCGCTACCGCGGGTCGGGCAGCCCGGTGACGACGGCGGTGAGGCGGGTGCCGCGGGGGAAGGCGCCCGCCGCCGTCAGGTCGGCCAGCGCGGCCAGCAGCTTGGCCACGTAGCGCAGTTCCAGCGGGACCCCGTGCCGGCGCTCGAACCGCTCGGCGAAACCGGCCAGCCCGGCCGGGACCTTCCCGTAGCCGCCGCCGTGGTGCGCGTGGTCGATCCGCCAGTTGCCGAACCCGCGTCCGTACGCGGCCCGGTGCAGCCGGTCGACCTCCGCCTCCAGGTAACCCTCGCCCCCGCGCAGCACGGCGACCCCCAGTGCCCGGGCGCCCGCCGGCAGCCCGGCCGCGATGCCGGCCAGGGTGCCGCCGGTGCCGACCGGGCAGCAGACCACGTCCCGCCCGCCGAGGTCGGGCAGTTCGGCCGGGATCGCGGCCGCGCCGACGGCGGCCAGGGCGTTCGAACCGCCCTCCGGCAGCACCAGGCAGCGGCCCCAGCGGCGGAGCAGGGCGTCCGTGCCCGGCTCCCCCTCGGCCCGGCCGGTGGCCTGCCGGTACTCGGCCCTGGTCAGGAACTCCAGCCGCATCCCGGCCGCCTCGGCGGCCCGCAGCGACCAGTTGCGCGGCCGGTCGGCCAGTTCCGCGCCGCGCACCAGCCCGACGCTCTCCAGCCCGAGCGCCCCGGCGGCGGCCGCGACGGCCCGCAGGTGGGTCGAGTAGGCGCCGCCGAAGGTCAGCAGCCGGGTGTGGCCCTGGGCCACGGCGGCGGCCAGGTTGGGCGCCAGCTTGCGCCACTTGTTGCCGGGGACGGTCGGGTGCAGCAGGTCGTCCCGCTTCAGCCGCAGCTCCACCCCGGCCCGGGCGAAGGCCTCGTCGGGGCAGTCCACCAGCGGGGTCGGCAGCAGGGCGGGTTCGAGCATCCGGCCAGCTTAGGGGGTGTCCGGCCGGCTCAGGATCCGTCCGGTTCGGGGCCGGCCGGCTCGGGCCCTGGCCGGCTCAGGATCCGTCCGGCCCGGGGCCCGTCTTGGGCCGCTCGGGTCCCGGACGGGCCGTCACCCCCGTGGACGGCCCGTCAGCCCAGGGCCGCGGCCTCCGCCGAGTGGCCCGCCATCCGCCAGGCCAGGGCCGTGCCGAGGGCGCGCGGGACCGGGCCGGCCGCCGGGGCCAGCTTCCCGATCCGGCCGCGGTGCTCCCGGCGCTCCCTGGAGCTGAGCACCGTGCGGAGCTTGCCCGCCGCGACCAGCGCGGTCAGCGCCGCGTCGGCCGGGTCGACCCGGCTCAGCGGGCCCGTCAGCGCCCCGGTGACCCGGGCCGCGAGCGCCGTGCGGACCGCGGGGTCGTCCAGGGTGACCACGGTCGCCGGGAAGAGGCCGGCCACCCGGTGCGGGCGGAGGGTGATCCGGCCGGCCTCGGCCAGGCCGTCCCGCACCCGGCGGATCGGCTGGTCGCGCCCGGTGCTCCTGGCCCGGCCGATCCACGCGCTCCAGCTGTGCGGCCGGGCGCCCCTGATCTGGGCCAGCAGGTGGGCGCTGTACGGGTCGAGGCCGGCCACGGCCGCGCCGTCCCGGGCCCGGGCGACGGCCTTGCGGCCGTCCTCGTGGAGCAGGCCCCGGCGCAGCAGTTCGGTCAGCGCCGCCGCCTGGAGCAGCAGGTTGAGCGAGGAGTGCTGGGTGGTCCGCGCGCGCCGCGGGTCGTAGGCGAGCAGGTAGAGCTTCTCGGGGAGGGTGGCTGGCAGGTCCATCGTGGTCTCCGAAGGGTCTTCGCGGGCCCGGCCTCCGGTCAGCCCGGCTCGGAGCCGGGCCGACCGCGCTCGGGGGTGTGCTCGCCCGGGCCGTCGTCGGCCGGGCTCTCCTTGGGCGGGCTCTCCCGGTTCTCCGGGCTCCCCTTGGGCGGGCGTCCGCGACGGGGAAGCCTGGCCGCGCCGCCGGGCATCCGGCCCGCGTCGGTGAGGGCGCGGCGGAGCAGGAACTCGATCTGCGCGTTGGTGCTGCGCAGGTCGTCCGCGGCCCAGCGGGCGAGCGCGTCGTGAACTGAAGGGTCCAGTCGCAACAGGAGCTTCTTCCGTTCCGTCGCCAAGGCCTCGCCTTACTGGTAGAGGGAGCCCGTGTTCACGACGGGCTGGGTGCCGCGGTCGCCGCAGAGCACCACCAGGAGGTTGCTCACCATGGCGGCCTTGCGCTCCTCGTCCAGCTCCACGACATCGCGTTCGGCGAGCCGGTCCAACGCCTCCTCGACCATACCGACGGCGCCCTCGACGATCAGCCTGCGCGCCGCGACCACGGCCCCGGCCTGCTGGCGCTGGAGCATCACCTGCGCGACCTCCGGAGCGTACGCGAGCCTGGTGATCCGCGACTCGATGACCCGCACCCCGGCCGAGGCGACCCGGGCGGCGATCTCCGCGGAGAGCTTGCGGGCGATCTCGTCCGCGCCGTCGCGCAGCGACAGCTGGCCCTCGTGGTGGGCGTCGTACGGGTAGCTGGTGGCGATGTGCCGCACGGCCGTCTCGGTCTGGATGGCGACGAAGTCGGCGTAGTCGTCCACCTCGAACACCGCCATCGCGGTGTCCTCGACCTGCCAGACCACCACGGCGGCCATCTCGATCGGGTTGCCGTCCGCGTCGTTGACCTTGGTGGTCTCGGTCTCGTGGTTGCGGATCCGGGTGGAGATCCGGCGTCGGCTGGTGAACGGGTTCAGCCAGGTCAGGCCCGCGGCGCGAACGGTGCCCCGGTAGCGCCCGAGCAGCTGGACCACCCGGGCCTGGCCGGGCGAGACCACCGTCAGCCCGCACAGCAGGAGCACCGAACCGAGCACCAGCAGCGGCCCGGCGGCCACCAGGGCGACTCCCAACCCGTTGGTCCGCACGGACAGTTGGGCCGCGCCGACGACGAACGAGCCGATCCCGGCCAGCAGGCCGAGCAGCGCGCCGCCGAGCACCGGCAGGCCGGCCGCCCCGGTGATGACCCGTTCGGTGATCTTGGGGACCGGCAGGTCCAGGACAGGGCCGTCCTCGACGGCGGAAGGCGATGTGGTCACGGGAATGACTCCCCCCAGTGCGATGGTCGCTGCGCGGGTGCCCGCATCAGCTGTCAAAGTGATATCACTTTTTTTCCGCACCGCGCCAGGGCCGACGACGGCCGGCGGGCGGACGGCCCCCCGGCGCGAACGGGGGCGGAGGGTAGGCCAACCACCGACCGGACGCCCCTTCCGGCCGCCACCCCACGGCCGGTTCCACTCATCCGTCCACCGCGGGCCGGCGCGCGTCGGCGCTCCGGTCGGCCCTGAGGCCGTCGGCCCGGCCGTCGCTCCAGGCCGGAGCAGGACGGGCGCCAAGGGGCACCGCCCGGCAGCCCGTGGCCGGGCACCCTCCGCGGGCATCCACTCCCCGCCCCACCGGCACCACGGGCCCCAAGGGACCCAGCCGGCACAAGACGCCCGGCCGGATGTGTCCGAGAAGTGGTCGGCCCGCGACGGACGCGATTGACCGCACCACCGGCCGCCGAGATGCTGGTCGGGCACGATGCGTCCGGGAATTCCAGGAATGGTGCGTTCCCGATCCACTGTTCGATTCGATTCGATTTCTCCGAGGAGAACCGTGATCTCGAAGACGAAGAAGCTCGTGACTTCCGCGACCGCCGCTCTCGCCGCGGCAGCCGCTCTCACCGTGGCCGTCCCGTCCGGCAACGCCTTCGCCATCGACCACGTCGAGTGCCGGGGAGGTGAGAACTTCCTGAAGATCTGGTCGCACAACGGCAACCGCCAGAGCGTCGACTGCTACGCGAACGCCGGCCGGACCTCGTTCGGCAACTGGTGGGTCGACCGGATCTCCACCGGGAACAACGACCTGATCTACTACGACGCCAACGGCGACTCCGTCAGGATCCCGCGCTGGACCGACATCACGTACCCGAACCGCCCGCCGCTGGTCAAGGACATCGAAATCCTCTGACGCCCCGCCGGAAAAAGCCCGTGGCGGGAATGCGGGCGGGAATGCGGGCGTGAATGCGGGCGTCAATGCGGGCGTCAATGCGGGCGCGAACAGGCACCTGGTGCGACTGGCCGCGTTCGAGCAGCGTGCGGGTCGCCCTCGGCGACGGCTTCCACCCCGCCTCCCGGACGGCATGGAGACGGGCGGGGACCACGAACGACACGGAGAAGAAGAGGCACTTCATCCTCTCCTCCTGCGTCGCCTCCGGCACTGGCGCCCGGGACTGCTTCCCACGGTGGGGCCTGCCGCCGGACGCCGGGGCGAAGGAGGGCACCCGGGGTGGCCGTCAGGCCCGTGGGGGCCCCGGGGGTCCGGCCCGGCAAGCCCCGCCCGTCGGACCTCTGCCCGGGCCGCCGGGGGGGGGGGGGGGGGGGGGGGGGGCCCCGGGCGGCCCCCCCCCCCCCCCCCCCGGCCCCCCCCCCCCCCCCCCCCGCCCCCCCCCCCCCCCCGGGGGGGCCCCCCCCCCCCCCCA